>NZ_SRLW01000001.1:0-139423 GCF_006518215.1 Myxococcus sp. AB025B | reverse complement strand
GAGGACGTGAAGGCCATCGCCTTCGACGTGCTCCGCCACCGCGTGGCGATGACGTACGAGGCCGAGGCCGAGGACCTCACGCCGGAGAAGATCATCCAGCGGGTGTTCGACCGCGTCGAAGTGCCCTACCTGGGTGAAAACTCAGAGGGCGGCGCGCGCGTCGCGCACCAGCTCCTTGAAGTGCAGTGAGGCGAGGACGTCACGGAGGGAGGCCTCGCGGCCCACGCTGTGCGCCTGCGCCTGCGCCTCGCGCCAGCGGCTCATCAGCGTCCGCAGCGTGATGTACGCCAGCAGCAACGGGAAGCCTCCTGGCAACAGGAGCACCGCCACCGCCATCACCATCCTCATCCACGCCCACACCATGACCACGGACCTCGCTGCTTTCCCTTCGTGAGTTGCGCCACTGAGATGCACGGTGCGTGCCCACGGTGCGCAAATAATTTCCCTCCCTTTTCCGCAGGGTTGGGGACCAGCGGGGCAAGAGAGCCGCGACGCGAGGGTGGGGATCCTGGCATTTTTGCCGCAGTCGCCTGGAAGGCCCTCGGTTAAGTTCCGCCGCGTGAGCACCCCAGAGACGGCCAAGGTCCGCGGATTCGACAGCGTCGCGGACGCGGAGAAGCAGCTCGAGCAGGTGGGATACCTGCCCTCACCGGAGATCGCCACGGCGGCCTTCCTGGCGGACCGGATGGACAAGCCCATCCTGGTGGAGGGCCCCGCCGGCGTGGGCAAGACGGAGCTGGCGCGCGCCATGGCCGCCGCGCTGGGCCGCGAGCTCATCCGGCTCCAGTGCTACGAGGGCCTGGACGAGGCCAAGGCCCTCTACGAGTGGGAGTACGCCAAGCAGCTGCTCTACACCCAGCTGCTCAAGGACAAGATTGGGGAGATGGTGGAGGGCACCCAGTCGCTGGCGGAGGCCGCCGACCGGCTGGCGTCCGGCGACGCGGTGTTCTTCTCCGAGCGCTTCCTGTTGCCCCGCCCCATCCTCCGCGCGCAGCTGTCCGAGCGCCCCGCCCTGCTGCTGGTGGACGAAATCGACAAGGCGGACCCGGAGTTCGAGGCCTTCCTGCTGGAGGTCCTCTCCGACAACGCCGTCACGATTCCGGAGCTGGGCACGTTCCGCGCGAAGCACATCCCACGCGTGCTGCTCACGTCCAACGCCGCGCGCGAGCTGTCGGACGCGCTCAAGCGCCGCTGCCTGCACCTGCACATCGACTTCCCGGACCGCGAGCGCGAGCTGCGCATCGTGCGCTCCCGGCTGCCACAGGTGCCGCAGGTGCTCGCCGAGCAGGTGGTGGAGGCCGTCGCCGCCATCCGCGCGCTGGACTTGAAGAAGGCCCCCTCCATCAGCGAGACGCTGGACTGGGCGCAGAGCCTGGTGCTGCTCAACGCGGACCAGCTCACCTCGGACGTGGTGGCCTCCACGCTCAACCTCGTCCTCAAGTACGAAGGCGACATCGAGAAGGCGCGCGCCAACCTGCCGCAGATCGCCCAGGCGTGAGGTGCGTCGGGACACCCGGGCCCACGTGAGCCGGGGCGTCCGTCCACCGGTGTATGCTCGGGTGGCCCGCTCTCCTCGAGGCCCTGGCCGCTCGTGCTCCTGAAGGAACGCTTCCAGATCAACCGCCCGCTCGAGCAGCAGGAGCTGACGCTCGTGCGCGCGTGCGTGGAAAGCCCCGGCCTGCTCGACGCGCGCGAGGAGGCCGTGCTGCGCACCGCGCTGTCGCTCGCCAGGCTCTACAAGGTCCAGCACGGCGGCCTCGACGTGGGCGTGGGCGCGCAGCTCACGCCCTTCCGTGACGAGGTGGAGCGGCGGCTCGGCCCGGTGCTGAACGGCGCGAGGCCTCCCACGCGGGACAGGCTGGTGCCGCACGTGAGGGACCTGCGCGAGCACGCGGCGCGCGCGCGCGACGGAGTCCTCGCGCGACTGCGGGGACGTGTACCGCCCGAGGCGCTGGACCGGGAGCTGCGGCACAAGGAGCTCGTCATGGTGACGGGCGGCGGAGGCGGCACCGCCTTCGTGTACCTGGGCGTGATGAGCCTGCTGGCCGAGCACGCACTGGAGCCCCGGCTGCTCGCGGGCGCATCGATGGGCGCGGTGCTCGCGCTGATACGCTCGCGCATGGCGCGCTTCGACCCCACGGAGATGATCAACATCGTCCGGGGCCTGTCCTTCCGGAAGCTCTTCCGCTTCATCTCCACGGAGAGCCGCTACGGCCTGCCCGCGGCGCTGCGGCTGTTCCTGCGCGCGGGCCTGGGCCGCTTCTTCGGCGCGGGCCCCGAGGGCAGCGGCATGCGGCTCAAGGACCTCCCCGTCCCCACGCTCATCGCCGTGGGCGGCATCCGTCGGGGCATGCTCCCCAGGCCGCTCGAGTATTACGAGCGCCTGCTCGGCACCAGCCCCCTGGGGCTGCTCGACCCCGTGGGGGTCGCGCGCCGCATCCAGGCCGCCATGGGCGCCATGGCCGAGCTCTTCACGCGCCCCGAAATCACGATGCGCCTGCACCTGGGCGCCGACGACGCGAGCGGCGAGTTCGACGCGCTCGACGCCGCGGGCTTCTCCTCCGCCCTGCCCGGCATCATCCACTACGACGTGCTGCGCGAGGACCCGCGCATGCACTCGCTGCTCGACGGGCTGATGGCGCACCATGGCATCGCGCGCTTCATCGACGGAGGCCTCGTCGACAACCTCCCCGCCAAGGCCGCCTGGAAGGCCGTGGCCAGGGGCCGCATCGGCACGCGCAACACCTTCATCCTCGCGCTGGACGGCTTCGCGCCCCGGCTCGCCACGCCCTTCTGGCTGCCCCTGCAGCGACTCGCGGCGATGACGGTGGCGCCCAACCTGCCCTACGCACATCACATCAAGCGCTTCCCTCGCACGCTCTCACCGCTCGACGTCGTGCCCTCGGTGGAGCTCGCCTCCAAGGCCCTCCACTTCGGCCGCAAGGCCATGGCGGACGACCTGCCGTGGCTCCGACGCATGCTGACCCCCTTGCCCGCCGTGCTCTGAATTCCGGGGAACGTCTTTCACGCTTTGACCTCATAGCGTGTGGTGGCTAGAAGGGCGGGGCAGTTCCACTTTTCAGGGCGAAGGAACCCCCGCATGAGCTCCACCTCGACCAGCGTATTGCGTGCCGACCAGATCTGGCTCGACGGCAAATTGGTGAAATGGGACGAGGGCCATGTCCATGTGATGACGCACGCCCTCCACTACGGGCTGGGCGCGTTCGAGGGCATCCGCGCGTACCGCACGCATGATGGCCGCCTGGCGGTGTTCCGCCTGCGTGAGCACATCCGCCGGCTGCTCGACTCGGCGCACATCATCATGCTGAAGATTCCGTACTCCGAGGACGAGCTGGTCGAGGCGTGCCTGGACGTGCTGCGCAAGCAGAAGGACCTGTTCGCCAACGGCGCGTACCTGCGGCCGGTGGCCTTCATGGGCGACGGCGCCATGGGCCTGGGCGCCGTCAACCCCACCCGCGTCGCCGTGACGGCGTGGGACTGGGGCGCGTACCTGGGCGACAAGGGCATCCGCGAGGGCATCCGCGCCAAGGTGAGCTCCTTCACCCGCATGCACGTCAACGTGAACATGGTGCGCGGCAAGATCTCGGGCCAGTACGTCAACTCCATCCTCGCCAAGCGCGAGGCGGTGCTCGGCGGCTACGACGAGGCCATCCTCCTGGACATCAGCGGCTTCGTGGCCGAGGCGTCCGGCGAGAACATCTTCATGGTGAACAAGAAGGGCGTCATCAAGACGCCGCCCCTGTCCTCGCCCATCCTCGACGGCATCACCCGCGACACCGTGCTGAAGATCCTCCGCGACAGCGGCCGCACCGTGGAGGAGGTCACCTTCACCCGCGACGCGCTCTACATCTGCAACGAGATCTTCTTCACGGGCACCGCCGCCGAAATCACCCCGGTGCGCGAGGTGGACGACCGCATGGTCGGCACCGGCAAGCCCGGCCCCATCGGCACCTTCGTGCAGGAGACGTACTTCCGCACCGTCCGGGGCCAGGAGCCGCGCTACGCCGAGTGGCTCACCTACGTCTGACGCCCCACCCGTCCAGCTCCCGGCGCCCTGACGGCCCGGGAGCCCGACGTCCCTTCCTCCACCCGAGGGCCCCTTCGGCCCCGGTGACGGAAGACCCTCCCCCATCGTCGCCTGCCCTCCACCCACCGGATTGGGCTAGAAAGGGCCCCGATGGCACCCGCCGGTCCCGCATACGACGACAATCCATTCAAGCTAGAGAACCCGTCCATCCTGGACATCGCTCCGGCCGAGCCGAAGACGGTGGAGGAGACGGGGCTCAAGATGGGCCTGCTCGCGGACATCGCGCTCAAGTTCCTCTACTACTCCGGTACGGGCACCGGCATGGGCATCGCCGACGAGATGCGGCTGCCGTGGCCGGGCGTCATCGAGCACGTGGTGGATTTCCTCGCCACGGAGAAGCTGGTGGACCTGCGGGGTGGCAAGGGCTTCGGCCGCGCCTCGGTGGAGTTCATCCTCACGGAGAAGGGCCGCGAGTACGCGCGCGACGCGCTCACCCGCACCACCTACGTGGGCCCCGCCCCCGTCCCCATCGAGCAGTACAACGCGCTCATCACCAGCCAGACCGAGGAGACGCCCGTCGTCAGCCAGGAGGAGCTGGTGATGGCGCTCAGCCACCTCACCGTGCCCGCGGAGCTGATGGACAAGCTGGGCCCGGCGGTGAACTCCGGCCGCTCGCTCTTCCTCTACGGCCCGCCCGGCAACGGCAAGACAAGCCTGGCCGAGGCCGTCTCCCACATGTTCGGCGGCGAGGTGTACGTCCCGCACTGCCTGGAGATCGGCAATCAGATCATCCAGGTGCATGACCACCTCATCCACACCCCCGTCCCGCTGGAGCTGGGCCGCGACACCTCCGGCCGCCGGCAGACCTTCGAGATGGACAACCGGTGGATGCTCTGCCGCAGACCCGCCGTCGTCGTCGGCGGCGAGCTCACGCTGGAGACGCTCGACCTCATCTACTCGGAGAGCACCCGCTTCTACGAGGCCCCGTTCCAGGTGAAGGCCAACGGCGGCATGCTCCTCATCGACGACTTCGGCCGCCAGAAGGTCCACCCCACGGACCTGCTCAACCGGTGGATCGTCCCCCTCGAGAAGCGCGTCGACTTCCTTACCCTGCATACCGGGAAGAAGTTCGAAATCCCGTTTGATCAGCTTCTCGTGTTTTCAACGAATCTTGATCCGAAGGAGCTGGTGGACGAGGCCTTCCTGCGGCGCATCAAGTACAAGATTGAGGTCACGAATCCGGACGAGGAGTCCTACCGGGAGATCTTCCGCCGGGTGTGCGAGGCGGCGGGAATCCCCTATGTGGACCAGGCCGTCACGTACCTCATCGAGCACTATTACAAGCCGCGGACCATGCAGCTGCGCGCCTGTCACCCCCGGGACCTGGTGGGACTCATCAAGGACGCGGCGCGCTACCGGCAGATCCCGCCCGCCCTCTCCAAGGACCTGCTCGACCAGGCGTGCGAGGTCTTCCTCGTCAATCTCTAACGGAATTCGTTGTTACAACCGTGCGGAATTTCTAGAATCCGCATGCCGTTGTATCGCTCGGCCGCACGCTATGGCCACTCTTGGGTGGCTCGGCGCAAGAAGGAGCCGCAGTCCGTGAAGGAACGCTACCAGGACATCGACGAGAAGAACGAGGCGCTGCGCGATTACCTCGAGATCTTCAAGGACAAGCAGCAGGCGCGTGACTTCCTCGAGCAGTTCGAGATGTCGTGGATCTACCACGACGCCGCGTTGGAAGGCGTGGTCTACACCCACCAGGAGCTGAAGGCCGCGCTGTATCCGCAACGCGCGAGCGCCGAGGCCTCGATGATTCCGGTGGTGCTCGAGATCCGCAACCACAAGGCCGTCTGCGACTTCATCCGCGAGGAAGCCGCGGGCGCCAAGAAGCAGGCGCAGATCACCCTCACCACCATCAAGCGGATGCACGACCTCTTCCTCGGGAACACCCCCGAGGCGCTGGCCGAGCGCGCGCGCATGGAGCGACGGGAGCGCACCGAGAAGGAGCTCGCCAAGGAGCGTGAGCGCTCGGGGCTGCGCAAGGACATGCCGCTGCACCGCACGTACTTCCACGACATCCACCAGCCCGCGAAGATCCAGCCCGCGCTGGAGAAGCTGGTGGACTACACGGCCAGCGCGGAGTTCCGCGAGTTCCACCCCATCAAGCAGGCCGCCACGGTGCAGCACATGTTCCTGCAGATCTTCCCCTTCACCGAGCACAGCGGGAAGGTGGGGCGCATGTGCAGCAACCTCATCCTGCTGCGCAACAACTACATGCCCGCGGTCATCCACTCCATCGATCGGCAGCGCTATTACGAGTGCTTCCGCGGCCCGGCGGCGCAGTTCCGCACGGTGCTGATGGACGCGATGGAGAACTCGCTCGACAACGGCGTGAAGTACTTCCGGGACCTGGGCCGCAAGTACAAGGCCATCAACAACTAGCTCCCCTCCCGCCAGGAAGACCAGGTCCCCTCCGGCCGGCAAGGCCCGCCGCCGGAAGGGCGGGCCTCCGCCCCCGGGGCAGGAAGGCGTCCGGGCACCCGGTCTTCCGCCCCCGCGTGAACGTCGGCCGGGGCATCAGCAACTTTGGTGTGCGGCAGACACCCCGCACCCGCCGGCCCCTCGAAACCGGGAGCCGGAGGAAGTAAAGAAGACCACTCCATGCCCGTGACACAGTCCTTCAACAGCCGCCGTACCCAGGGAGCCTCGGGGGGCGAGCTGACGGAGCCTCCGCCACCGCGCCTGGCCCTGCTGTCGGCGCGGGACAAGCTGGAGCGGCTGCTCGAGGTGGCCAAGGGCCATCGCAAGGCGCTCATCCTCACCCACGACAACCCGGATCCGGACTCGCTGGCCGCCGCGGTGGCGCTCGCCCAACTGCTCGAGCGCCGGGCGAACCTGGAGGCCCAGGTGGGCTACGGGGGCATCATCGGCCGGGCGGAGAACATCGCCTTCGTGAAGGTGCTGCGGCTGCCCGTCTCGCACGTGTCGCAGCTGGACTTCGACGAGTACGACCTCTTCGGGCTGGTGGACACGCAGCCCAAGGTGGGCAACCACTCGCTGCCCGCGCGCATGGAGGCGCACCTGGTGGTGGACCACCATCCGCTGCGTGAGGAGAGCCTGGCCTCGCCGTTCGCGGACGTGGGCGGCGACTTCGGCGCGACGTCCACCATGCTGGTGGAGTACCTGCGCGCCGCGCGCGTGGAGCCCTCGGTGGAGGTGGCCACCGCGCTGTTCTACGGCATCAAGGCGGACACGCGCGACCTGGGCCGCGAGACGACTCAGACGGACATCGACAGCTACCTGTGGCTGTTCCCGCGCATGGACAAGTCGATGCTCGCGCAGATCGAGCACCCGGAGCTGCCGGCGCGCTACTTCCAGCTGTACCACACGGCCTTCGAGCGGGCGAAGGTGTACGGCACCGCCATCGTCACCGACCTGGAGGAGGTCTACTCCCCGGACATGGTGGCCGAGGTCGCCGAGCGGCTGATGTTCCTCGAGGGCACCAAGTGGTCGCTGGCCTTCGGCACGTACCGAAACCAGCTCTACTTCAGCCTGCGGGTGAAGGATCGGCGGATGAACGCGGGCCGGCTCATCCGGGAGATCTTCGAGGACTACGGCGGCTCGTCCGGCGGCCACGGCAGCATGGCGGGCGCGCGGCTGCCGTTGTCGGGCAAGGCGGCGCAGCGCAAGGCGCTCAAGCGCGAGCTGGTGAACCGCTTCCTCGAGGCCTTCGGCGTCGCCGACGAGCGGCCCGTGTCGCTGCTGTCCGCGCAGGACTCGTGATCTACTGGGACCACAACGCCGCCGCGCCCGTGCGCGCGGAGGTGGCCTTGCTGCTCGCGCGCGCCTTCTCGCAAGGGGGCCATGGCAACGCGTCCAGCGTGCACTCGGCCGGACGCGAGGCCCGCGCCAGGCTGGATGCCGCCCGGGCCCGGGTGGCGCGGGTGCTGGGCTGCGAGCCGAAGGAAGTCTGCTTCACCGCCTCCGGCAGCGAGGCGGACGCGCTCGCGCTGGTGGGCGCCTTCCACGCGCGTCCCGTGGCGGAGCGACGCCGCGTGGTGACGTCCTCGGTGGAGCACCCCGCCCTGCTCGGCGCGGTGGCGCGGCTGGAGCAAGAGGGCGCGCAGGTGGTGCGGGTGGCGCCGGGCCCGGACGGGCGGGTGCGCGAGGAGGACCTGCTCGCGGCGCTGACACCGGACACCGCGCTGTGCTCGCTGATGTGGGCCAACAACGAGACGGGCGTGGTGCAGCCCGCGGCGGAGCTCTCGCGCGCGTGTCGCAAGCAGGGCGTGCTCTTCCACACGGACGCGGTGCAGGCGGCGGGCAAGGTGCCGCTGTCGTTGCGCGAGGTGGACGCGGACCTCCTGTCCCTGTCCGCGCACAAGTTCGGCGGCCCCTCGGGAGTCGGAGTGCTGGTGGTGCGAAAGGGCGTGGACGTGCGGGCCCTCACGCCGGGACACCAGGAGGGGGGCCGGCGTGGAGGGACGCAGAACATCCCGCATGCGGAAGCCCTCGCGCTCGCGCTGGAGCTGGCCGCGAGCGAGCAGCCCCAGGTGGCCTCTCGCGTCGGCGCGCTGAGAGACGCCTTCGAGCAGGCGGTGCTCGCGCAGGTGCCGGGCGTGGTGGTCAATGGCGCGGGCGCGCCGCGCGTGCCCAACACCAGCAACCTGCGCTTCGAGGGTGTCGAGGGCGAGGCGCTGCTCATCGCGTTGGACCTCGAGGGCATCTGCGTGTCGATGGGCGCCGCGTGTGCCTCCGGAACGCTGACGCCCTCGCATGTGCTCCGGGCCATGGGCCTGTCGGCGGCCGAGGCCCGAGGCAGCCTGCGCTTCAGCCTGGGCTCCGAGACACGCGAGGACGACGTGCGACAGGTCGTCGACGCCCTGCGTCGTCACGTCCCCACCGTCAGGGCGCTCTCGGGCTGAGGCCGGCGTGGCCCGGCGTGCTTGCAAGTGCAAGGCGCGATTGACGCGGCCGCCCATCACGAGCGCGAGCATCCGGCGTTGAATGCCCCATCCCCCCTGGGGTGCATGGTCCTTGAACATGCCCGCTCCGGTGGAAACCATTCTTTCCGCTGCCGATGCACGGGGGGAACACATGGGGATGGGCTCAGGGGGGAAGCAGTGGCTGACGCATCGACTCGCGGTGCTCGCGGGTGCGCTCGCGCTCGCGTGCGCGCCGGGCTCGGGACAGGAGGACGCCTCGCCGACGGAGGGCGTCACGCGGGCCGCGAGCGCGCCGACGCCGCTGTGGGACGAGGACGCGATGCCGCTCGAGGCCGCGAGTGCTTTTCGAGCTCGCTGCCCGGGGCCGGAGGCGGCGCTCGGCGCCACGCTCCACGTCGCGAACACGGGGCCGAGAGACGCCGAGGCGCCACTGGGCTCTCGCGCCAATCCCTACACCACCATCATGGCGGCGGTGAGGGAAGCACAGCCAGGGAACATCATCCAGGTCCACGCGGGCATCTATCCGGAGCAGGTCGCCATCACACCGCTGAAGGCGCGCGCCGGCACGGCCTCCGCGCCCATCGTGCTGCGAGGTGAGCGCGCCGCGCGCCCCATCATCGTCCCCTCCGCCACCGACGTGGGCAGCCTGGTGATGCTGAGCCAGCCCTATTGGGTGGTCGAGTTCGTCGAGGTCGACGTGCGCGAGCGGCCCTCGTTCGCGGCGTTGTTCGAGAACGACACCACGTGCACGCAGCTCAATGATTCGGTGCTCCACGGCGGGCGCGCGGGAGGCGGCGTGGTCGTCAGCGACGCCTCACGGCTGCTCATCTCCGGCAACAAGGTGCACGACTTCTCGCGGTGGGGTCAGGACTCCCACGCCGTCGTGGTGAAGGGGGCGTCGCGCGAGGTCTTCATCGTGGGGAACGATCTGCATGACGCCTCGGGAGACGCCGTGCAGTGCCAGCCCAACGAGGGCCGCCCCTCCGCGCTCTTCATCGAGGGGAACCAGATGCACGACTGCGGGGAGAACGGCATCGACGTGAAGGCGTGTGACGACCTGGCCATCCAGGGCAACGTGCTCTTCCGCTTCCCGAACCTGGAGCGCTTCCCGTGGCAGGCGACGACGTCGGCGGCGGAGGCGGTGCTGGTGCACGAGGACGCCACGAACATCCGCATCATCGGCAACGCCATCTTCCTGGCGGGGCGGGGCATCTCCATCGGCGGCCTCTCCCCCGTGGACAATCCCGTGGACGTGCTGGTGAAGGGCAACGTGGTGACGGACATCTTCAACTTCGCGAACCGGGCCAATGGCCAGGGCATCCGCATCGTGCGGGCGCACCGGGTGCGGGTGCTCGACAACATCATCGAGCGGACGGAGGACTCGGGGCTGCGGCTCGCCGCGGACGAGCCGCTCGTCGTCACGGACCTGCACGTCTACGGCAACAGGCTGCGCGACATGACGAGCTTCGTGAAGCTGGGACGCGACACCGCCCGCCCCGGACTGCGGATGGACCGCAATCGCTACGAGGGGACGGACGGCAAGTTCAGCGCCTTCGGACTCCTCTCCATCGGCACCTTCACCACCTGGCAGAGCCGGCTGGCCCCCTTCAACCTGGAACAGGGCTCCTCGCTCATCACCGCCGAGCCCGACGATGGGGCATCACCGCCCATGGTCGGCGAGGAGTGACACCTCGCCAGCGGCAAAGTGAGCGGCGCCTGGGGGCTACCACGGTTGATCGGGCAGCGACTTCTCGCGCACCTCTTCGTCCGGCTGGCCGTAGCCCGGCATCCCGTCCTCGCGAGGCTCCTCGGGCCGGGCGGGCAGCCGCTCGGGCTGCTCCTCCCGCGTCTTGCGCTCGGGGGCGGACTCTTCGGGCTTCGGCGGCTGGGGCTTCTGGGTGGCCATGGCGGTCCTCGCGAGGGGGCGCCGCGCGCACCTTGGCGCGGCATGCGAGGAGGTTCGTCATCCTCGCGCCCTCGTGGGACTGCCAGCGCCGAGGCGACAGCGGGGCGCGTGGCCGCTCCCCTACTCCGTACCCGAGGGGCCCGAGGAAGGCGGGGGCACCACCACCGCGGGCATGATGTCGCTGGCGCCGAACAGCCCGCGCACCACCGCGGCGATGGCCAGCGGCGTCCCCACGCGCTCGTCGTAGTGCGGCGCGAGCGCCTGGGCGAAGGACTCCGCGGTGGTGAACCGGTCCTCGGGGCGCTCGGAGAAGGCGCGCCGCACGACGTCCTCGAGCGCCTCCGGCACCTCCGGACGCAGCTCGCGCAGCGGTCGGTAGGCGCGGGAGCGGATGGCCTGGAAGACCTCGTCCGGCGTGGCGCCCGTGAAGGGGCGCTCCAGGGTGAGCAGCTCGTAGAGCACCACCGTCGCCGCCCACAGGTCCGCCTCCGGGCTCACCTCGCCCAGCAGCGACTCCGGGGAGAGGTAGTACGGCTTGCCCAGCACCTCACCCTCCTGGAGCTTGCCGTCCACGAGCACGCGCGAGACGCCGAAGTCCCCCAGCTTGATCTCCCCCACGCGGGAGATGAACAGGTTCGACGGGGACACGTCGCAGTGGACGATGCCCAGCGGCTCGCCCTGCGCGCCGGTGGCGGAGTGCGCGTACGCCAGCGCCTCCAGCAGCACCTTGCCCAGGTACACCGCGAAGTCGAGCGGCAGGGGGATGCCTCGCACCTTGCAGCGGCGGAGGATCTGCCCCAGGTCCCGCCCGTCCACCAGCTCCATGACGATGAAGTAGATGCCCTCCAGCTCACCGGCATCCAACACCGTCACGATGTTCGGGTGGTGCAGCTGCTTGGACAGCTGCGCCTCGCGCGAGAACAACGTCACCGAGTCCGGGTCCGCCGTCAGCGCCGGCAAGAGCCGCTTGAGCGCGACGGTCCACCCCTCGCGCGGGCCCGACAGCACCCGCGCGCGGTACACCTCCGCCATGCCGCCCTTGCCGAGCACGGAGAGGATTTCATAGGGGCCGAAGACCCGCTGGGCTTTCGGAGGCGAAGGCGTCTGGCTCACGGGCTCGAGCTTCCGGCTCCCGCCGACTCGCGGCCCGGCGCGCGCTTGCGATTCTTCACCGTCTTCTGCACCTGCTCGATGTCCGCGGCGAGCGCCCGCACCAGCACCGCCTCCCAGGGCTTCGGACTCTCCGGCGCCCAGTTCAGCTCCAGCGCCCGGCGCAGCAGCGGCACCACGCGCCCCTTGAAGCCCTGCTGCTCCGCCGCGTACGCCTGCCACGCGTAGACATCCGGCCGCGACGGCGGCACCGGGCGGATCCGCTCCAGGTACTCCACCGCCCGGACGGCGTTGCCCGAGCCCAGGTTGCTGGCCGCCATGCCCACCAGCGCGTCGATGTCCTTGTTGTCCTCGGCCAGCGCCGCCTCGAAGCGCGCCCGGGCCATGTCCCACTTGCCGTTCGCCAGCAGGTTCTGCCCCAGCTCCACCGGCCGGGTCCCCAGGGGCTGGGGCCGCGCCGCCGCGGCCTCCTTCGCCGGCGCCAGGGACGCCTCCACCTCGTCGGGGGGCGCGGCGGGCACCTCCTCCTCGCGCTCCACCGGCTCCGCCCCCCGGACTCCGCGCAGCGTCAGCACCGAGTCCTTCAACCCGGGCGAGTGACACTTGGGCGGCAACCGGAAGTGCGCGCTGAGCACCAGCGAGTTGGGGTTGTAGACGGCCAGCGCCGTGAAGGGCCTCACCCCCACGCAGTCCGGCGGGGGGCCCTCCAGGCAGAGCTGCACCGTGGCCACCAGGACGTTGCCCTGGAACTCTCCGGACAGGACCTCCGTGCCAGGGGCGAACTTGCAGCCACCTCCGGACCCGGCGGACAAGCCCACCAGGCGCTCGCCTTCCATGTGCAGGTCCACCTGCCCGTAGGTATCCCCCTGGTAGGGGCCTGCGAGCTTCGGTCCCGCCCAGGCGAGGCCGGAGGCGACGGAAAGAGCCGTCACGAGTCCCTTGTTTAGAAGCGAGGGCGGCATGTGCGGGGTGTGGGGGACTGCCATCATAGGGGGCCTGCGCCCGCCTTGTAAACGCGCGAGGATGCCTTGACCTCGCCGCTTCCCATCCTTATCATTTCAAAAGGTGGTCGCGAGTTTTCGCTGTAATTTCGGGACCTTGGTGGCACTGTAGCTTTGTTTCAAGGGCTGTCCCCTGCGGGGCGCGTGATGCCCAGCAGAAATTCGAACCGATACGTCCATTCCGGGGTCCGTTTCGGTCGCCATGTGCAAGCCCTCCCTCCTCACGGGGGATGAGGGAAGCCTGCGGCGGCATGATTTCGGTTCCCACCTGGCTTTTGAGGGTTCAATGGACGCTGGGCACACGGCCATGCGGCGGGGGACTTTTTCTGCGGAGCGGCGGCGGTGAGCGAGACGGTGGTGGAAGAGGCGGCGGCGGCGAGGAAGCAGACGCTGCGGGATGAGTTGACGGCGCGCCGCAAGGCGATGACGCCCGATCTCATCGATACGCGGGGTCTCAAGGTCCAATCTCGATTCCTGGCGACGAAGTATTACGAGAAGGCGCGGTACGTGGCGCTCTACGCCCCCATCAAGGGCGAGGTCCCCACGCAGGACATCCTCAAGGCGGCATTGCAGGACGGGAAGATCGTCTGCTACCCGCTCTCCCATGTGCACGGGCGGATCCTCTCCTTCCGGGCCATCAAGTCCGAGCTGGAGCTGGAGCCCGGGCGACTGGGCGTGAGGGAGCCGACGAACGCGTCGGATCTCATCGCGGTGGAGCAGATCGACCTGTTCGTGGTGCCGGGACTGGGCTTCACGGAGGACGGCAAGCGGCTGGGGCGCGGAGGCGGCTACTACGACGCCACCCTGCGCGCGGCGAGTCCCCGGAGCAGGCGCGTGGGCCTGGCCTTCAAGGAGCAGCTCGTGTCGGTGCTGCCCACGACGGGTGACGACGTGGACATGGACCTCGTGGTGACCGAGTCCGAGGTCCACCGCGGCCTGCATCGCGAGCCAGAGTTCCTGGATACGTGAAGGTCCTCTTCATGGGAGACGTGGTGGGTCGTCCGGGGCTTCAAGCCGTCCGCGCCCTCCTGCCACGCCTGAAGGCCACCCATGGCATCGAAGTGACCATCGCCAACGCGGAGAACAGCGACCAGGGTGCCGGCATCTCTCCGGAGACGGCCGACACCCTGCTGTCCGCGGGCGTGGACCTGCTCACGAGCGGCAACCACTTCTGGTCCAAGAAATCCATCATCCCCTGGGTGACGGCGCGGCCGGACAAGCTGCTCCGGCCCGCCAACTATCCCAAGGACACCCCGGGCAAGGGCCATGGCCTGGTGACGCTCCCGGACGGGCGCGCGCTGGGGGTCATCAACCTGGAGGGCCGCGTCTTCATGCGTCCCCACGACAACCCCTTCGAGGTGGTGCTGGGGTTGGTGGAGGAGCTGAAGGCGCGCACGCCGTGCGTCCTCGTGGACATGCACTGCGAGGCCTCCAGCGAGAAGAACGCCATGGGGGCGCACCTGGACGGGCGGGTGTCCGTCGTGGTGGGCACGCACACGCACGTGCAGACGGCGGACGAGCGCATCCTCCCCGGCGGCACGGCCTTCATCACCGACGTGGGCATGTGTGGCCCGCTCGACTCCGTCATCGGGATGAAGAAGGAGCAGTCGCTGGCGCGGTTCCTGGGGCAGAAGCACGCGCCCTATGAAGTGGCCGAGCGGCTCGTCTACCTGCAGGGCGTGGTGGTGGACATCGACGACGCCACCGGCCGCGGCCGGAGCATCGAGCGCGTGCGCGTCCACCTGCCGGGTACCTGAACTTCCGGAAGCGGAAGGCTCGCGTGCAGGGCGGGGGTTTCGGTTATGGTCCGCCGGCCATGAATCAGGACGCACTGCGCAAGGCGACCCCCGAGGAGCAGTTCGAAGAAGTCACCCGCGGCACGGTGGACCTCCACTCGCCCGAGGACCTGAAGAAGAAGCTCCAGTATTCGTATGACTCGGGCAAGCCGCTGGTCATCAAGGCGGGGTTCGACCCGAGCCGGCCGGACCTGCACCTGGGCCACTCGCTGCTGCTCACGCGCATGCGGCGCTTCCAGGACTTCGGCCACTCGGTGGTGTTCCTCATCGGCGACTTCACGGCGCTGATTGGAGACCCCACGGGGCGCAACGCCACGCGCCCGGCGCTCACCCGCGACGAGGTGAAGGCGAACGCGGAGACGTACAAGCAGCAGGTCTTCAAGGTGCTGGACGCGGACAAGACGACGGTCCGCTTCAACTCCGAGTGGCTCGACAAGCTCGGCACCGAGGGGATGATCCGCCTGGCGTCGCGCTACTCGCTGCAGCGCATGCTGGAGCGCGACGACTTCAAGAAGCGCCACCGGGACAACGTCTCCATCGCCATCCACGAGCTGCTCTACCCGCTGCTGCAGGGCTACGACTCCGTGGCGCTGAAGTCGGACGTGGAGCTGGGCGCGACGGACCAGCTCTTCAACCTGCTGGTGGGTCGGCAGCTCATGCGCGAGGAGAGCATGGCGCCTCAGGTCATCATGACGGGCCCCATCCTGGAGGGCCTGGGTGCCCGCCTCGTCGACGGCAAGATTGTCGGCGACAAGATGTCCAAGAGCCTGGACAACTACGTGGGCGTCAGCGAGCCGGCGGACACCATGTTCGGCAAGCTGATGAGCATCACCGACGACCTGATGTGGCGCTACTACGAGCTGCTCTCGTCGAAGACGCTCAAGGAAGTCACCGAGCTGAAGGCCCAGGTGGCCAGCGGCGAGGTGCACCCCAAGGCCGCGAAGGTGGCCTTCGCCCGGGAGATGACGGCGCGCTTCCACGACGAGGAGGCGGGCCGCAAGGCGGAGGAGGACTTCGAGAAGCGCTTCGCGAAGAAGGAGCTGTCCGCGGACGCGCTGCCCCAGGTGGACGTGTCGCTGGGGGGCGCGCCGACGCTGCCGCTGACGAAGGTGCTGGCCGAGGCGAAGCTGGTGGCGTCCTCGACCGAGGGCCGGAAGATGCTGTCCCAGGGCGGCGTGCGGGTGAACGGCGAGAAGGCCACGGACCCGAAGGCGGAGCTGTCCGCCGGCGAGTACACGCTCCAGGTGGGCAAGCTGAAGGCGGCGCGCGTCAAGCTGGCGTGAATTCCCTCCGGGGGTGGTGCGTCCCTGGTGGCCGAGGAGTGGCCCGTCCCGTCCCTCGTGTCGAGGGGCGGGGTGGGATTGGGATACAGTCCCGCGCACCATGCGTCTTTCCGCCGCCCTGAGCCTCGGTCTGCTGCTGAGCGCCCTCCCCGCCCTCGCGGGCCCGGGGGCCTTCGTCTCCGAGTCCTCCGTCGACGCGGTGGAGCAGCCCGAGTCCTCCCGCGTCGTCTTCACCGTGGAGGCTGGGAAGACGTATCCGTTGCTCAAGAAGGGCGGCCCTGCCCGGGCGTGGTGCAAGCTGCGAGGCCCCTCCGCCGAGGGCTGGGTGCTGTGCGAGGGCGCCGAGGAGTCCGCGGCCCCTCCGGCACCGAGCGCGGCCACGCTGGCGGCGGCGGACCGGGCGGATGCGTCCGAGCGTGCACGCAGTCGTGAGAAGCAGCTGGCGGAGCGTGAGGAGGAGAACCGCGCGCCCGTCGTCGTCACCGCGCCGAGCGCCGAGGCTCCCCGGTATGCCGCCGAGACGAAGCCCGCCGTGTCGTGGAAGCCGGCCACGGGCTGCGCCACGACGTGCTCGCGAGAGCCGCTGTTCGCCAGGCCCCCTCCCCTGTCGGCGATGGACCGGGAGGTGCTGGATTTGTGCCCCGCGCGGCCGGACGTGAGCGTGAGCGCGGCGGACGTGCGGCGCTTCGTCGCCCGGCACTACGACGACTCGCGGCTCCAGACGGCGCTGTCCGCGGCGGGGCGCCCGGGAAACCGGCAGGCGAACATCGACTGGCTGACGAGCCTGTGGGTGAGCACGGGGCCGCGCAACGCCTTCACGCACGTGTTCTGTGGGGACGACTGGCAGCGCGGTCCCATTGGCGGGCTGCACTTCCTGCCGCGCTACGCCCAGCTCGAGGCGGAGGGACGCATCTGCTACGGCGGCCCGGTGCGCGGAGGTTCCGCGAAGACGAAGGAGCAGTACCTCATCCGCTTCCAGGGCGTGGCCCCGTGGTCCTGTGGCGAGAAGCGCGTGGGCGGGTTCACCGACTCGCAGGACGCGGTGGGCCTGTTGTCGATCGGGACGAGGGCCTTCGCGCGCTGCTGCGCTCGGGATGGGGCGAAGAAGGAAGGTGGCGTGTACGCCGCGAAGGACCTGGGCAACACGCGCTGGCAGATCTGGTGCGGTACGCGCAACGGCACCTACGGCATCGCGACGCTGCACCCCACGGACAACGCCGCCACCTGCGGCGAGTAGCCGCTTGGCAGCACCGAAGGCTTCGCCACACGGCCCACCACCGACAACGTCGCCGCCCGCGGTGAGGAGCCGCTCCGTTCGCAGACTGCCTCGAGAGGCACACGATGTGCCTCATGGCGCCACTCCGCCATCCCACGGACCACGCCGCCTCCCGCGGTGAGGAGCCGCTCAGCTCGCGGACTGCCTCGACAGGCACGCGCCTCATGAGGCCACTCCAGCATCCGCACGCCCCATGGTCACCATGGCCCTTCTCAGGGACGCGGAAGCTCACTCTTGGACGGACCAGGCGGCCACCGCCGCGAGGTCGATGACGTCCCCGACGGCACCGTCAGGGCGCGACGTACTCGCGTGGCCGATAGCCCAATCGGGTGACCTCGAGCTGCCCGTGCGCGAGCGGGTCCTGGAACACGCAGACCAGGTCGGGCCTGTCCTCGCAGGCCGAGGGCACCATCCACTTGGTGATGCGCTGGATGAGCTCGTCGGTCATCGTCCTGTCCGCGAAGCGCTCGTAGCGGACATGGATGAAGCGCGACAGCGCCAGAGGAGCCATCCAGGACGTCGTCGCCGCGGTGATGGGGAAGATGTCCACGCCGAAGCTGTCCACCTGGAGCCACGGCGTCGCGTTGTGTGGGAAGGGGCGCGTCGGGAGCACGCCGCTGTTCACGTACACATCGACGTCCTCGCGCGCGGGCCACCCTTCCAGCTTCGACGTGTCCCCTCGCCCCGACTCATCGAGTCCTGACTCGAGCGTCGTGAAGAAGCCCACGCGAAGCCGGTTCGGGTACTCCGCCGACGGGTAGTCGTAGGGGTAATCCAGCGGGTCCGTGGCGTCGATCGCCGCCTGCGCGGTGAAGACGCCGGGGGTCGCGAAGAGCACCTGCGCGATGGGGGCGTAGGCGGCCAGCTTCGCTCGGAGGACCTCCACTCCCGGCGCCTCTCCCGAGCAGTACCGGGGCCAGGCGCGCCGCAGGGAGTCGACCGTCTCGCCCAGGCTCAGGTTCACGAAGCGGACGCCATGTCGCTCGATGAGGCCCCGCAGCCCCGTGGCCGCGCGCTGAGCCCTGCCCCTCAGTCGCTCCAGGGCGCCCGGCTCACCCGTGGGCTCGCAGAACTCCGAGCGCGACAGTTCATACAGGCCCGGATGGTCCATCACGACGATGGGCTGCCGGGGATTGGCCTCCACCAACAGGGAGAACACCGTGCTGCCGTGTCCCACGCTCTGTCGCCCCTGCTCGGGATAGTGGGCCCGCAGCGGCTCCGCCAGCGCGCGCAACGCCTCGGCCGGGATGAAGTCCTCGGTGGCGAACGTGGTCAGCGCCTCGTGGAACCTGGGGGGAACCAGCCACCCCGGGTCCGCCGCGACGACGTCACCGCCCTCCAGCGCCCGGTAGTACCCGAGGAGTCGATTGCGATAGCGCAGCGCCCTCGCGGGCAACGTCGGGAAGTCGTCGACGATGAGCAATGCTTCGCCCGTGCTGTCCTTCATGGCGAAGTCGCGCGTCGGCGCGAACGGCACCGTCACGCGGGGACAGCCGCGGGTGTCCTCCCCCTGGTAGCACGTATCCGAGAGGATCTCCGTCCTCAGTGCCTCCAGTCGCGCGGCGCGCTCGGGAGACAGCCGGTACTCGGGCGCGGGCCTCTCCGCACCACCGTCGGAGCACGCCACACCGAGACACAGCAGCAGCCACCCACCCGACCGACACAGACCGCGCGACAAGGACATGACGACACTCGCTCCCAGGGGACCCGGGCCCGCCCGGCCCGGGCCCTGGAGCGAGCCTACTTCGCGGCCCCCACCGTGATCACCGCTCCCGACGAGTACGCGGTGAACTCCGGCGCGTACATGGACTGCACGGTGGCGGGCCCCACGCGGAACGTCCCCGCCATGTTGGCGCGCAGCCGGTACTTGAAGGTGTATTCACCCGCGGGCAGCCACTCGAAGAAGAAGTTCGAGCCCGAGTCCCGCGTCTCCTCGTACCAGACGATGCCCAGGTCCCACCGGTGCCGCGACTGCGCGTTCTCCGGCTCCAGGCCCGCCGCGCGCGGATCCCTCAGGTGGACGTACTCCGCCGCGTGCTGGGTGCGCAGCGACAGCTGCACCTCCACCTCGTCACCCGGGGCAATCATCGCCCCCTCCTTCAGCGGCTGGAGCACCACCTGCTTGCCCTCGCGCTCGCGACGGAAGTAGCGCCGCGACACCTGGAAGAAGTCACCCCGGTCCTCGTCCGGCAGCTTCTCCGTGGAGAAGTGCCACGTGGCCGACGCGAAGGCGAAGCCCTGGGTCGTCTTCTCCACCACCACGCTGCTCATGGTCTCCGGCTGGAGCTCCGGCCCGGGCACCACGACCTGGTTCTTCTTCCCCGTGTACGCGTCCGGGGCGAACTCCATCCGCACCACGCGCGGGCCCACCGTCACCTTCGCGTCCTCGCGGATGCCCAGCGCGCCCTCGGCCTCCAGGTACTTCACCAGCGCGTAGAGCGCCTCGGCCGTGGCCCGCGTGGACTTCCAGTGGTTGAGCTTCTTGTCGAGCAGCAGCCACTGCACCAGTCCCTCGCGTCGGGAGTCCTTCGGCCGCAGCTCCGTCAGCGTGCGCAGCGCGAAGGCGTGCGTCTCCGTGGTGTCGTTGTACCAGAGCCAGCTGCGGTCCTCGGGGGCCCAGTACGTGCCCAGCTCCTCGCTCGTCTTCGCCGAGTCCATCACGCTGTCCCAGACCTTCAGCGCGTCCGGATTGCGCCCGGCGCGCTTGAGCGTCAGGGCCAGGTAGCCCTTCAAGTACGGCGAGTGCTTCTTCCAGTACTTGAAGCTGAAGGCGAGCATCGCCTTGCGCTCGTCCTCGGTCAGCGCGTCGCCCGTGTAGCTCGCGTTCGGATAGTTGGACGCCACGTAGTTGAGGAAGGTGAGGAACTCCCAGCCCACCCCCTTCTTCATCAGCTTCTCGGAGTACTCCTCGCGGTAATGCCGGGCCACGTACTCCCAGGCCCGGCTCGTCATGTCCGCCGGGACCTCCACGCCGTACTCCATGGCGCGCGACAGGCCGTGCAGGATGTAGAGCGTCATGTACGGCGACGGCGGGCCACCCGGCCACCAGGGGAAGCCGCCGCTGGACGTCTGCGCCTTGCGCAGCTTCGCCATCGCCGAGTCCCGCTCAGCCCGAGCCACCTTCGGGTCCAGCACCTTCACCAGGCCCGCGTTGCCCTCTCGGCCGCCCTTGGCCAGCTCGAGCCAGGGCGTCTCCTCCAGGGCCATCTTCCGGTTCGGGTCCACCGCGTCCCAGGTCTCGAACTGGGTCTCCCGCTGGCTCAGCTCCTTCGCCATCTTCGCGACGGCCGGGTACTTGTCGTAGAGGCTGCCCAGGATGCCGGAGGACACGAAGCGGTTGAGCGTCTGCTCCGAGCACTCGTAGGGGTAGTCCACCAGGTAGGGCAGCGCCTGGAGCGCGGAGTAGAAGAGCTGCGTGTCCACCGTGACGACGAGCTGCTCGTTCACCCGCGTGGAATCTCCGCCCTTCTTCAAGTCGTCGAAGCGCATCGTCTTCGAGCCCGGGCCCTTGAGCGTCACGAAGCGCGACTGCGCCAGGTGCACGCGGCCGGGAAGCACGGGCAAGGGCCGCAGCTCTCCGTCGCTCAAATCCCCGGAGCGGGCCTCCACGCGGAAGGCCACCTGTCCCACGCGCGTCGGCGTGGTGAGCGGGAAGCGCAGGCTGGTCCCCCGCCCCGCCGCCACCGTGAAGGTCTGCGACGCGTTCTTCACGCCGAACTCCGACAGCAGGCTCTTGCGCGTGTCCGGGTCGACGATGTCCAGCGTGAGCGTGCCCTGCTTCTGCTGCTCGGCGGCGTTGTTCACCACCACCTCCAGCACCGCGCGGTCTCCCTCGCGCAAGAAGCGCGGCACGTACGGCCGCACCATCAGCTCCTTGATGCTGCGCGTGGTGCGCTGCGCCGAGCCCCCCTTCAAGTCCCTCGTGAGGCCGTGGACCCAGACGTTCCAGGCCGTCACCGAGTCGGGCACCGTGAACTCCAGCGACGCGGACCCGTCGTTGCCCGTGATGAGGTGCGGCACCCAGAACGCCGTCTCCGCGAAGTTGGAGCGCAGCCCGTCGGACGGCGCCTCGGCCTGGGCACCCGCCCCGGGCTTCTCCGCCTTCGCCTTCTGCTCCATGGGCGGCGCCGGCGGAGGCGGCGGAGGAGCCCCCGGGGCATCCTGTTCGCGCATCACCCTCGACTCGTTCCGGGCCATCTCCGGAGCCGCCGCGGACGGACTGGCGACACCCCCGACGCTCATGCGCGCGGACCGGTACCGACGCCCGGGTCCGCCCACGCCGTAGCCATCATCGAATCGCAGCCGGTCCGACGAAGGCTGCGTCCACGAGGAGAACTCGCCGTAACCCTGTGACACCAGCCACTGGGCATGCGACATGGACAGCGAGGTCCCCAGCTCCACCGCCGTCGCGCGGTTGGGATAGAGGCTGGAGGCGCTCGGCGGCGAGTGCGGCGCGAACAGGTCCAGCGACTGGTCGTACATATACGCGAGCAGCTCCGCGGCGCCCGCCTCCACCTTCGCGCCCTTCGGGCCCTTCACCGTCACGCGCCAGGTCTCCTTCGCGCCGGGGCGGATCTTGTCGCGGAACGTGGAGAACTCCAGCTGCAGCTCCTTGTTGTCCCATGGGACGAAGACGTGCTCGGTGAAGCGCACGAACTGCCAGTCACGCACGGCCACGAGCACCGCGGTGAAGCCGCCGCGCATCGCCTCCGTCACCGGGACCTCCACCACCGACGCGCCCTCGCCCGCCACCAGCGCCTTGCGCAGGATGCGCGTGTCGCCCTGGTACAGGTCCAGCACCAGCGGTTGCCCCTCGAAGCCGGACGTGGCCAGCAGCCGCGCCTTCTCGCCCACGCGCACCGAGGACTTCTCCACCACCAGCGCCGCGGCGAGCTCGGCCGGCGACTTCGTTCCGGCCACCAGCAGCTCGCGCGCCACGGTGAAGGTCTGCCCGAAGGCGTCCTTCGTCTCGTAGTGCAGCCGATAGGCCCCCGCCTCGAGCGCGGGCAGCGTCACCTTGGCCACGCCGTCCTGGCCGTGCTGGACACTGCCCTTGGCGCGCTCGGCGCCATCCGCCCAACGGGCCAGCACCGACTCGGGCTTGTAGTCCTGCCCCCAGCGCGGCTGGAGTGCGTCCCCCGGCGTGGGCGAAGGCGCGGCGGCGGGGTCCTGCTTCAGGTTCGGCGGCGTGGGAATCGGCTCGTCCGCCGGCAGCAGCGGCTGCGCGGGCTGCTTGAGCGCCACCAGGCGCCAGCGTCCCTCACCGGGCTGCGGCGCGCCGTCCAGCGTGGAGCGCACCAGCCGCACCTCGGACTTCGCGCCCTGGGACAGGAAGCCCGTGTCCGTCTCCACCCGGCCCTCCACCGCGACGAAGCCCAGGCGGAACGCCCGCTCCGCCGAGCGCGTCTCGCCGCCCTCGTCGGTGGCATCCGCCTCCACGCGGTAGCGCCACGTCAGCCCGGGCGTGCTCGCGGAGCGCTCGTCCGCCTCCGGCGTGAACGTGATGTCGAAGCCACCGTCCTCCTTCACCGACGACGAGCCCGCGGCGACCAGCTGCCGCTGCTGCGAGATGAAGCGCGTGTCGTACCACCACCACCAGGGCAGCACCGGCTCGCGGTACGCGCGCCAGCGCACCGTGCCGGACGCCACGGGCAGCCCGAAGTAGTAGCGCGCCTCGCCCTTGAAGGTCGCCGGCCGGTTGAGCCGCATCGGCGAGTCCGGGTCCTTCAGCGTCACCTCGAAGGTGGGCCGCTTGTACTCCTCCACGCGCACCGCCGCGCTGCCACCCGACTCGACCTGGACCTGCCACGCGCCCAGCAGCCGGCCCGTGGGAATGGTGAACTCGCCCGCTGCCGAGCCGAAGTCGTTCGTGCGGACCTCCTTCGACGCGACCTCCTGGTAGTTCGGGTCCATCAGCCGCACCTTCACCGAGGTGTGCGGCATCGTCTGGTAGCGCGACTGGCTCGTCTGTCCGCTGTACGCCACCACCTTCCACTGCAGCTTCTGCAGCGGCCGGTAGACGCTGCGGTCCGTGAAGACGAGCGACGACACGACCTGCTGCGGCTCCGAGAAGGGATAGAAGTTCACCCCGTTGAGCAACATCAGCGCGGACTTCCCCTCGCCCAGCACCACGATGTAGCTCTGGTAGTTCTGGCCCTTGGGCGCGTCGAACGACACCTCGCCCTGGGCATTGCTCTTCGCCCGGGCCACGGTGCGCGGGCCCTGGCGGTAGTCCATCTGGACCAGGCGCACGGCCACGTCCGGCGCGGCGACGCCCGTGTCGCCCTTCACGATGCGCGCGTCCACGCCCCGGCCGCGGATGTTGCGGGTGATGGCCACCCACGGCGTCACCGACAGGAACGACGCCTGGATGCGGTTGCCCTTCTCACGGAAGTCCTCCCGCGCGGACGCGACGATGACGTACGTGCCCACGTCCTTCAGCGGCGGCGTGACGAAGGTGCGGTGCTGCTGGAAGTCGGGCGTGGCGGGCAGCTGCGTGGTCCACGTGGCCACGGGCTTCGTGCTCCGGACGAGGCGCAGGAGCGCGTCCCCGTACGGCAGCAGGTTGTAGTCGTCGATCTTCTTCAGCCGCGCCTCGACATCCAGCGGGTACGCCCGGAAGTAGAGCGCCGGCACGTTGCGGTGCGTGACCTCCACCGAGCGACGGTTCGCGCCGTCCGACTGCATGGAGACGACGCGGAAGTCCGGCGCCTCCAGCGACTCCACCAGCGTCCGGCACCGCGAGGCGCCCAGGGACTTGGGGAACGCCGCCATGCCCGCCTTGCCGAGCGCGTGCGCCCGCACCGCGTGGCCCGCCGCGTTCTCCTGCTCCGCCAGGAGCCCCTGTCCCATGGACCACCAGGGCACGTCCTTGAACCCCGCCAGGTGCGCGGCCAGGTGCTCGCGGATGCGCGCGCGGTCCTGCGCGTCGGTGAGGTGCTGATGGAGGACCTCGTAGCGACGCAGCCGCGCCTCCAGCGCCGCCTCGCGCCGTCCGCCCGCGCGGTGCCAGGACTCCAGATCTCCCAGCACCGCGGCCACCTTCACCAGCGGGTGGATGTTCGGGTCCGTCAGGTCCACCACCGGCGTGCCCTCCAGCAGCGAGCGCAGGTCCAGCTTGAAGACCTCGTTGGCCTGCTCGGGCAACCAGTGCGTGCTGTCGGCGAGCAGCTCCACGCGCAGGTACGTGACGGCGTCGCGCAGCGTGGGCCGGATGCCTTCCGGGTACGTGTTCAGCTGCAGGTACTCGGACAGCGCCTTCACCGGCTCCTGGCCCAGCGCCTGCCGCTGCTTCCAGAGGTCCTCGTACGCGCGCTGCGCCTCGGTGATGAGCTGCGAGTACGTCCACGCCTTCAGGTCCACCGGCCCCGAGGACGCCACCTGCTCGCGCTGACGGACCTCCCAGCTGTAGACGCGCGCGTACGTGACGAGCGAGTTGGCGTAGTAGAGGTTCAGCGCGGCGCGAGACAGCTGCCCCTTGGGCCAGGGCTCCTCGCGCAGGAAGCGCACCGCCGTCTCGTACCCGTGCAGCGCCCTGCGCAGGCGCACCGTGCGGAGCAGCGCGCGCGTCCACTCGGCCTCGTCCTGACCTTCACGCGCCTTGATGAGCCGGGCCTCCGCGCCCTTCGCGGCGGCCTCGTACTGCTGATTCGACTCCAGCGCGTCGATGTCCTTCCACGAGGGAGGCGCCTTCGCCGCCGCGGCGCCGAGCGCGGGCGGGGCGAAGAGCAGCAGGGACACGAACAACAGCGCGACAGTGGATGCCCAGGTGCGGAGGGTGTGGTGCATGGTCGGCACTCTAGACACAGGTGGCCGCCCCACCGTTCCACAATGCGGATCAACTCGCGGGGGGCGCCTCCGACGGCGCCTTGCGGCGCAGCCCCACCAGGTAGACCTCCATGCTGGCGCCGCGCGTCGCCTCGGGGCGCACCACCTTCACCTCCTCGAAGAGGGCGCGCACCTGGTCGCGGAAGTCCTCGAAGTCGCCCCCCATGAACACCTTCGCCACGAAGGACGAGCCGGGCCGGCCCCGCTTCTGGGCCAGCTCCAGCGCCTTGCCCGCCAGCCGCAGGCTGCGCGCCTCGTCCGTGGCCTTGATGCCGCTCGTCTTGGGCGCCATGTCGGAGATGACCGCGTCGAACAGGCCGTCATGCAGCGCGGTGAGCTTCGCGTCGAAGTCGTCCGCGAGCACGTCCAGCACCGCCGTGCGCACGTGCCGCTGGGTGAAGGGACGGATGGCGACGATGTCCACGCCAATCACCTGCCCCGTGGCTCCCACCGCGTCCGCCAGGATCTGGAGGAACCCTCCAGGCGCGGCCCCCAGGTCCAGCACCACATGGCCCTTCTTCACCATGGGGAAGCGTTTGATGAGCTCGTCGACCTTGAAGGCGGACCTCGCTCGGAGGCCCTCCTGCTTGGCTTTCTGGAAATAGTGGTCTTTAGGACGGTAGGGCTTGCCCATGTCAGGGGGGCTCCCTACCATCCGCTACTGTCTTCGGGAAGCCGGGGCAGGCGTGGGTGTCGAGGCCCGCGCAATGGCGATTCCGGAGGACGAGGCGATGGGCACCCGGAGCTTGACGCTGGCGCTGTGCTTCACCCTGCTCTCCTCGGGCGGGGCGGTCTACTGCTACACCCGGGCGGATGCGCTCCAGGTGCAGGGGCAGTGGCTGATGGAGCGCGGCACCGCCCAGGCCCAGGAGTACGCCCAGCGGCTGGACGACAAGGCCGCCGCCGCCCAGCTCAAGACGTTCTCCGAGCGCCGCGGGGTGATGGAGAAGGCGCACCTGTGGGAGCGCGGGATGATGCTGGCCGTGCTGGCCGCCGCCCTGTCCCTGGTGGGTGCCTACGTGCTGTTCCTCCTCAAGCGCCTGGATGACCAGCTCCTGGATGCCCTCGGGGAGCTGCGCCCCTCCGCGCCGCCCTCGCCCGCTCCCTCGGAGCGCACGCCGGCGCTCGTGTCCAGCCTCCAACGCTAGGGCTCCCGGCCGTCACGCCACGCTGGCAGAATGTCCCCCCTGCTCTTTCGCGGAGGTGGTCATGGCCGGCTGTGCGCACTGTGGACACACGCTCGACATCATCGCCAACCAGGTCGGCCGCAGCGACACGTGTCCGAAGTGTGACGAGGACGTGCGCTCGTGCCGCAACTGCCGGCACTACGACGCGAGCTTCGCCAAGGAGTGCAAGGAGCCCTTCGCGGAGGTGCCCTCCGACAAGGACGGCGCCAACTTCTGCGAGCTGTTCCAGATTGGCGAGGGCGGCCTGCACGCGAAGGCGAGCCGCGACGCGCTCATGAGCGCCGCCGAGGCCCTGTTCCGCAAGCGATGAAACGCCCCGCGGCGGGCCCGTGATAGACGCTCGGGCATGAACCGAAAGCTCATCGGACTGCTCGCGCTGCTCGTGCTCCCCGGCTGCGTCACCGTCGCCGCCACCACCGCCGCCGTGCCCAAGGAGCGGGCCACGGAATGCGTGAAGATCTGCACCGACCTGGACATGGAGTTGGGCGCGTTGGTCATCATCCGCAACTCCGCGGGGTGCGTGTGCTCCCCCAAGGGCAAGCCGGCGACCCCCGAGGACATGGGCGCGGCGGCGGCGGGAGCGGTGCTCGACGACGAGCAGCAGAGCGGCACCTACGCCTCGCAGCAGGGCGGCATCCGCTGAAGGAGCACGCCCGGGCGGACCGGCCCTCCAAGTCCGCCCGAGCCGTGCCCACGGCCTCCTAGAAGCCGTAGAGCTTGGAGATGATCTCCTTCATCACCTCGGAGGTGCCGCCGCCGATGGTGATGAGGCGCACGTCGCGCCACATGCGGGCGACGGGCGTCTCCTCCACGTAGCCCATGCCGCCGTAGAACTGCTGGGCGTCGTAGGCCACGCGCTGGGCCAGGTCGCCCGCGAACAGCTTCGCCATGGAGATCTCCTTCACCGGGTTCTCCTTCCGGTCGAAGAGGTCCACCGCGTGGTACGTCAGCCGCCTGGCCGCCTCGATGGCCGTCAGGTGCTCCACGAACTTGTGGCGCCACACCTGGAACTTCATCAGCGGCCGGCCGAACGCCTCGCGCTCGTTGCCGTACTGGATGGCGTCCTCCATCATCCGCTCCATGCCGGCCACCGCGGTGATGGCGCCCACCAGGCGCTCGCCCTGGAAGTTCGTCATGATGTGGTAGAAGCCCTCGTTCTCCTCCCCCAGCACGTAGCGCGCGGGGATGCGGCAGTCCTCGAAGTACAGGACGGCCGTGTCCGAGGACAGGTTGCCCACCTTGTCGAGCTTCTTGGAGACGCCGAAGCCCTTCACGTCCGTGGGGAACGTCACCAGGGAGATGCCGCCGTAGCCGGCCTCACCCGTGCGCACCGCCAGCGTGATGAAGTCCGCGCGCGTGCCGTTGGTGATCCACATCTTCGAGCCGTTGATGACGTAGTCGTCGCCGTCCCTGCGCGCCGTCGTCTTGAGGCTCGCCACGTCCGAGCCGCAGCCCGGCTCGCTCACGCCCAGCGCGGCGATCTTCTCGCCCTTGAGCGCCGGCTCCAGGAACTCCTTCTTCTGCTCGTCGGTGCCGATCTCGTTGATGATGGGCGTGGCCATCTGGCTCTGCACCAGGAGCGCCATGTTCACGCCCGCGTTCTTGCTGTAGCTGAGCTCCTCGCAGAACGCCGTGACGTACCAGTAGTCCAGTCCACTGCCGCCGAAGCGTGGATCATGGTTGATGCCGAGGAAGCCCAGCTCCGCGCACTTCTTGAACAGCTCGCGCGGGAAGATGCCGGCCCGGTCCCACTCCAGCCCGTACGGCGCCATCTCCTTGTCGACGAAGGCTCGCACCGTCCTGCGAAACGCCTCGTGCTCCTCGGTGAACGGGTTCGGCATGCACGCTCCTCCCTGGAGAAATCCGGGGGGTACCTCGGGGGATTGATTCGCGAATCAATACGCAGCCCCGTCCGGTGGGCAACACCCGTGACGCAACCGGCAAGGTGACGCAGTGAGCCAACCCGCTCGCCCTCCGGGGCAGGTCCCGCAGAAAGTCCTGCTTGCCCGGTAAGCGGGCGTTAGGTAGGCGCGGCAGGAGATAGTCCGCATCACGGAGTATCCCCTTGACAGACAGTTCAGTCTCTGTAGTTTCTGGGGCGCAGACTTTCCATGGCATCAAGCCGGAGCAGCGACCTGGAGGAGTCCAGGCCACGCGAGCCGGCAGGAGCAGGACGATCGTGATTCGACGCATGTGGATGGCCGCGGTGCTGGCGGCGGTGATTTCGACGGGCTGCGGCAAGGGTGGAGCCCAGCCGACCCTGCCCCAGCAGACGGGCCCGGCGGCGATGGGCGTGAAGGCGATTGCGCCCGCCACGGAGCTGGAGGCCAGCGTGACGCGCGTCACCGGGCAGGTCCGCTCCAAGCAGGAGGCGACGCTCAGCCCGCAGGCCAGCGGCACCATCGCGAAGATGCTGGTGAAGGTGGGCGACAAGGTGAAGAAGGGCCAGGCGCTGGCGGTGCTGGACACGTCCAACATCCTCATCGGCGTGGAGCAGGCGCGCGCGGTGAAGGCGGCGGCGGAGGCCGGGCTGCAGCTGGCGACGAACAACCTGGAGCGCACCCGCAAGGTGGCCGAGGGTGGCGGCATCGCGGCGGCCGGCCTGGACCAGGCGGAGATCGGCCAGAAGCAGGCGGCGGCCCAGGCGGCCCAGGCCGCGGCGGCGCTGCGCATGGCGGAGGAGAACCTGCGCGACATGACCATCGTCGCCCCGTTCGACGGCGTCATCACCGCGCGGCTCAAGAACCTGGGTGACTCGGTGGCCATGACGCCCCCCACCGCGGTGTTCACCCTGGTGGACACCACGGGCCTGGAGGTCCGCGCCCTGGTCCCCGAGTCCGTCGTGGACAAGGTCAAGCCCGGCGTGAAGACGCACGGCACGGTGAGCCCCAGCGGCATGCGCTTCGAGGTGCAGGTGGCCACGGTGGGCGCGGTGGTGGACGCCACCAACCGCACCGTGGAGGTGCTGGCGGACGTGGTGGGTGAGACGACCAACCCCCTGCGCCCCGGCGCGCTGGTGGACCTGGACTTCTCCAACGTCGCGGACCAGGCGGACGACAAGGGCCTGTTCCTGCCGACGCAGGCCGTCTCCGCGCGAGGCCAGGACGGCTTCGTGTGGGTGGTGCAGGACGGCACCGTGCGCAAGCGCGACGTGCGCGTGGAGCGCGTGCTCCCCGGCTACGTGCGCGTCCTCCAGGGACTCAGCGCGGACGAGCGCGTGCTCGCAGACTCCTCCCTGGACGTGAAGGAGGGCACGGCCGTCCGCGTGGTGCAGTGACGCCCTGCCCTTCCCCTTCGAGACTTATAGGGAGCTGCTGAATGAGCCCACTCAAGACCTTCATTTCACGACCCATCTTCACCGCCATGTTGATGATGGCGGTGGTCGTGTTCGGCATCAACGCGTACCCGCGCATCGGCGTGGACCAGTTCCCGGACGTCGACTTCCCCGTCGTCACGGTGACGACGGTGCTGCCCGGCGCGGACCCGGAGACCATCGAGAAGAACGTCAGTGATCCGCTGGAAGAGGCGCTCAACACGCTCAACGGCGTGGAGCAGCTTCGCTCCATCAACATGGAGAGCGTGTCGCAGATCGTCGTGCGCTTCACGCTGGACACGGCGGTCGACGTGGCGGCGCAGGACGTGCGTGATCGCGTCCAGGCGACGCTGAGCAAGCTGCCGAACGAAATCGAGACGCCCGTCGTCGAGAAGTTCGACATCGGCGCGGCGCCCATCGTCACCCTGTCGCTGTCCGGCGCGCTGCCCATCCAGGAGCTGACGCGGACGGCCGAGGACATCGTCAAGCCGGCGCTGCAGCGTCAGCCGGGCGTGGGCAGCATCGACGTGACGGGTGGCCGGGAGCGTGAAATCCAGCTCGTGGTGGACCCGGACCGCCTGCGCGGCTTCGGCATGGCCATCAGCGACGTGAGCCAGGCGGTCAAGGCGCAGAGCCTGGACATGCCGGGTGGTCGCACCATGGACTCGGGCCGCGAGCGCGTGCTGCGCCTGACGTCCGAGGCCAAGAGCGTGGACGACATCCGCAACATCATCCTCACCAACACCAACGGCGCGCCGGTGCGCGTGCGTGACGTGGCGGACGTGGTGGACGGCCCGGAGGAGGCGCGCGGCGCGGCGAAGAACGGCGACCGGAGCGCGGTGGCGCTCATCGTGCGCAAGCAGTCCGGCTCCAACACGGTGCAGGTGGCCGAGCTCATCAAGGAGTCGCTGGCGGACATCAACAAGCAGCTGCCCGAGGGCATCCTCATCGAGACGGTGTCGGACAACTCGCGGTTCATCCGCTCGTCCATCGCGTCGGTGCAGTTCGACCTGGTGCTCGGCGGCGTGCTCGCCGTGCTCATCGTGCTGGTGTTCCTGCGCAACCTGAACTCGACCATCGTCGCCGCGATTGCCCTGCCGGTGTCCATCGTCGGCACGTTCGCCGTGATGGCCGCGCTGGGCTTCACGTTCAACATGATCACCATGCTGGCGCTGACGCTCTCCATCGGTCTGCTCATCGACGACGCCATCGTGGTCATCGAGAACATCGTGCGACACATGGAGGAGGGTAAGTCCCCCATGCAGGCGGCCATGGACGGCGCCGGGCAGATCGCCGTCGCGGTGCTCGCGGTGACGCTGGCCATCGTGGCGGTGTTCATCCCCGTGGCCTTCATGGACGGCATGATGGGCAAGTTCTTCTACCAGTTCGGCGTCACGGTGGCGGTGGCCACGCTCATCTCCTACGCCGTGTCCATGACGCTCACGCCGATGATGTCGTCGCGCCTGCTTCGTCACCACGGCCAGCCGACGGGCATCTCCGCGAAGGTGGAGAAGGTGCTGGTGGGCATGGAGACCGGCTACCGCAACCTGCTGGCCGGCATCCTGCGTCGCCGGGCGCTGACGCTGGTCATCGCGGTGGGCGTGCTGTTCGCCACCTTCGCGATGGCGCGCTTCCTGAAGTTCACGTTCATCCCCGAGCAGGACAACGGCAACATCAAGATGACGGTGGAGCTGCCCATCGGCTCGACGCTGCAGGAGACGCAGGCGGAGCTGGACCGGCTCGACGCCGTCATCCGGCCGTTGCCGGGCATCGCCTCCACCTTCGCCACCGCTGGCGGCGGCGTGCAGGAGGAGGTGCACAAGGGTGAGCTGCTCATCAACCTGGTCAACGTGAAGCTGCGCGGCTACACGCAGGGCGAGCTCAAGACGTACCTGCGCCAGAACATCAAGGCGCCTCCTGGCGTCCACCTCGCGGTGCAGGACATCTCGCCGGTGGCCGGTGGCGGCTCGCGCACTCAGGCGGTGCAGTTCAACCTGCGCGGCGACAACTGGCAGCAGCTCATCGAGACCGCCGACAAGGTGAAGGCGGCCATGGCCAAGAACCCGGGCCTGGTGGACGTCGACTCCACGTACCGCTCGGGCAAGCCGCAGTACGACGTGGAGGTGGACCGCGAGCGCGCCGCCGCCCTCGGCGTGCCGGCCGCGTCCCTGGGCACCACGCTGCGCGCCTTCCTCGGCCGCGACAAGTTCATGGACTACCGTGAGGGGGGCGAGACGTACGAGGTGAAGCTGAGCCTGCCGCCCTCCACGCTGGCGTCCGCGGACTCGCTGGGCAAGCTCACGGTGCGCTCGCCGAGCGGCCAGCTGGTGGAGCTGCGCAACCTGGCGAAGATCACCCCGGCCGACGGTCCGGTGCAGATCGACCGCGAGGCGCAGAAGCGGCAGATCACCCTGCTGGCCAACCTGGCCAGCGGCTACCAGCTCTCCGAGGCCATCGCGTTCATGAACACGACGGCGCAGGAGCTGGCGCCCGCGGGCGTCATCTACGACTTCGAGGGTAACGCGAAGGAGCTCGGCAAGGCGGTGACGGCGTTCGTCTCCGCGCTGCTGCTCGGCATCATCCTCGTGTACATGATTCTCGCGGCCCAGTTCGAGAGCCTGGTCCACCCGTTCACCATCATGCTGTCGCTGCCCTTCGCCTTCATCGGCGCCATCGGCGCGCTGCTCATCACCGGGCAGGCCATGTCCATGTTCGCCCTCATCGGCGTCATCATGCTCATGGGTCTGGTGGTGAAGAACGGCATCCTCCTGGTGGACTTCACGCTGCAGCTTCGTGAGGAGGGCAAGTCGGCCACGGAGGCGCTGCTCGGCGCCGCCCCGGTGCGTCTGCGTCCCATCCTCATGACCACCATCGCGATGATCGCCGGCATGGTGCCGGTGGCCATCGCCCGCGGCGACGGCGCCGAGACGCGCGCGCCCATGGCCATCACCATCATCGGCGGTCTCATCACCTCCACGGTGCTGACGCTGGCCGTGGTGCCGGTGGTGTACTCGCTGCTGGATCAGCTCACGGAGAAGTTCAAGCGCAAGAAGGGCCCGGGCTCCGCTCCGGACCACGGCACGCCGCACGCCGTGGACCCGCACAGCGGCAAGCCCGCGGTGGCCGCCGCCGCGCGAGTGGAGACGGCCTGATGCGAGTGCCGGCCAACAGACCGGCCCTCCGCGTGCAGCCGACGGGCGCGGGCGAGGAGGAGCTGGAGTCCACCGAGGATTCGGGCGCGGCCTACGAGGCGCCCCCCGAGGAGGACACCTCCACTCCCGCGTCGCGGCGGCTGCACGACCTCATCATCCAGCTCGGGCGCTACCGCTCGTTGAGGGATCCGCTGCACGGAATCTGCGAGAGCAACCAGCTCACCCCCACGCAGATCCATGTGCTGATGTGGCTGGGCAACGACGGCCCCACGCACGTGGGCGTCCTGGCCCAGCGGGTCGGAATCACGAAGAAGACCATCACCGGCGTGGTGGACCGGCTGGAGGACATGAAGATGGTGGAGCGCACGAGGGACGCCGAGGACCGGCGCGCCGTCGTCGCGCAGCTCACCCCGGAGGGCGTCAAGCTCTTCACCCTCATCAGCCGCAGCGTGGACCAGGGGCTGCGGCGGATGCTGGACCTGCTTCCCCCCGATGACCAGGAGGCCCTCTTCGGCCTCCTGGAGCGGGTGCTGAAGCGGCTCGGGACCACGCCCGAGCAGGCCATCTAGGATGGACGAGCGCGCGTCGGTGGGAGCCTCCGCCCGACGCGCGCTCCGTCTCCTGGCGTGCCTCCCCTGTCTCTTCTTCATCCCGCAGGCTCGAGCCGAGCCCTCGCCGCTCGCGCGTGAGCTGGCGTCCAGGTGCCGCGCGTGGGCCTCGGATGCGCGCGCTCCGTGGGCGCTCGCGCATGGCATGGCGCTGGATGGACGTGCGTTCCGCGCGGCGGATGGACGGCTCGCCGCCGAGGTCGTGGTGGCGGACTTCCTGCGCCGGACTCCCGCGCGAGAGCAGACCGCGTCGAGCCGGGTGGACGTCTACTTCGACTCGTTCACGTCCGACGGTACACCGGTGGAGCCGCACCCGGCGCTCCAGGTGAAGACGCTGCTCGCCTCCGGGTTGCCCTTGTCACAGCGCTTCAAGACGGACTGGGGCGAGGTGACGCTGCGGGAGCTGGTGGAGGACGTGAAGCACGACTTCCGCATGGCGCAGGTGGAGTCCGGTGAGAGCGCGTGGATGTTGGAGGCGCTCTCGCTGAGCTCGCGGCCCGGGGATTCGTTCCGTGACTCGACGGGGCAGCGGGTGCGCGTGGATGAGGTGATGACCCGTGCGCTCACGGCGCTGGAGACGGCGAACGCGGAGCTGGCCGAGGGGATGAAGGCGAAGCGGCCCGAGGTGCCCAAGCGGGGCCAGGGCATCTACGCGCATCCGTGTGGCGGGCTGCACTACTTCCAGGCCGTGGCCGGCTGGGCGCGGCATGCCCCGGTGCGTGCGGCATGGAGACGACGGCTCGCGGCCCAGGTGGACGTGCTGCTGTATCGGCTGGATTCGGAGACGCGGCAGTACGAGACCGCGTGGGCCTCGGCGCCCGCGGAGCGCGAGCGCGTCCTCGCGCAGATGCTGAAGTTCCAGGGGCATCTGCTGGAGACCCTCGGGCGATTGAGGGAGGACACGGGCTGGCGCCCTACCCCCGCACAGCAGCAGACGGTGGAGCGGGCACGCCGGTACCTGGAGAACACGGTGCGCCGGATGGACCAGACGGGCCTGCTCGCCGCCCCCGCGTCGGTGGCCGGGCGCGACAAGCAGCTCGCGCTCGACCTGGTGGGCGACACCTGTCACGCCGCGCGAGGAGACTCCTTGTGGAGCCCTCGAGAGCTCACACGCCCAGCCGCGCCATCTCCTCCTCGGTGAAGCCCGCCTCGGCGAGCACCTCGCGCGAGTGCTGCCCCAGCGCGGGCGGCTCGCGCAGCGGCGTGGGCCCCATGCGCAGCGGCGTCAGCAGGTGCGTCACCTTGCCCAGCCTGGAGTCCTCCGCCTCGACGAAGAGCCCCCGGGCACGCAGCTGCGCGTCCTTCAGCACGTCGTCCCCTTCGGCCACCGGCTCCACGCACAGGTCCGAGCCGGCGAACCTCTCCGCCCAGTGCGCCAGCGGCTTCGAGGCGAACAGCTTCGTCAGCTCCGCCTTCACCCGCGCGCCCGCCTCCCCTGGCGCGTACGCGTCCTCCATCAGGTCCGGCCGCTCCAGCCGCTCGCACACGCCCGAGAAGAACTTGGGCTCCAGCGCGCCCACCGCCAGCCACCGGTCGTCCGCCGTGCGGTACAGGCCGTAGCACGCATACCCGCCGTTGAGCGCCTCTCGCCCGCGCTCCAGGGGCGCGCCCTGCTCACCCATGAAGAGCCGCGCCGCCAGGTGCATGTGCAGGAACGCCGTGGCCCCGTCCGTCATCGACACGTCCACGAACCGGCCCAGCCCCGTGCGCTCGCGCTCGTACAGCGCGGCCAGGATGCCCACCAGCGCGAAGAGGCTGCCACCGCCGATGTCGCCCATCTGCACGCCCGGGAACGCCGGCGCACCGCCCGCCTCGCCGCCGTACCCCAGCAGCCCCGCCCGGGCGATGTAGTTCAGGTCATGCCCCGCCTTGAGCCGGTCCGGCCCGGTCTGCCCGTACCCGGAGATGGAGCAGAAGACGAGCCGGGGGTTCTCCGCGCGCAGCACCGCCTCCCCCACGCCCAGCTTGTCCATGACGCCCGGACGGAAGCTCTCCACCAGCACGTCGTGCGTGCGCGCGAGCTTCTTGAGCGCCTCACGCCCCTCGGGCGTCTTGAGGTTCAACGTCAACGAGCGCTTGTTCCGGTTGAGCCCGTAGAACAGCGCCCCCACGTCGTCACGCGACGGCGGCATCGCCCGGACGTAGTCACCGCCCTCCGGCTCCTCCACCTTCACCACCGTGGCACCCAGGTCCGCCAGCACCAGCGTGGCGTAGGGACCGGGCAACAGGCGCGACAGGTCCAACACGCGCAAACCCTTCAGCGGCAACGTCGACATGGGAGTCTCTCCAGGAGGTGCTCGGGGGCCCGAAATGACACGCGGCGCGCTCCCGAGGACGGGGGCGCGCCGCACATGACTCACTCAAACGGCCATCAGCCCAGGATCTTCGCCAGCTTCATCGCGAGACCCATGTCCATGGGCTTGAACTTCAGCTTGCCCTGCATGGCCGCCATCTGGGGGTTGAGCGTCTTGTTCTTGATCTTCACGAAGTCGTCGTTGCTCACGAGGATGGTCATCTTCGACGCGCCCTCGTGGCCCGCGGTGACCCAGCCCTCGGACTTGGTCAGGTCCAGCGTCCACTTCCCACCACCCTCACCGGAGACGTCGAAGTGGATGATGGCGTTGACCTCCTTCGCCAGCTCCGGCTTCGCCGTGAGCTTCTGCGGAATCTCGGTCTCGATGATTTCCTTCGCGGTCGTCATGGGGCGCTCCTTGGCCTGGTCGTTGATTGGAGAATCAAGACGGGGGGACCGTAATGTCGCCCCCCTGGCAGGTCAAGGCATCAGATGCGCCGTGTTCATCACGCGCTGGTCGTGTTCGCGGCCGACGAGGGCAGTGAGCGGCGCACCATGTTGAGCAGATCATTGAGCTCGAATGGCTTGGCCAGGTGCCCCACCGCGCCGATGTCCTGGGCCTTGCTGCCCACGTTGCGGTCCGCGCTGAGGACGATGATGGGGATTTCCGCGTGCGTCGTGGGCCGCTGGCGCATGCGCTGGGCGAACTCCCACCCGTCCATCACCGGCATCATCAAGTCCAGCAGGATGAGGTGGGGGGGCTCCGGCTCGAGGCGCTCCAGGGCCTCCTTGCCGTTGCGCGCGCGGCGGATGACGAAGCCCTCGGCCTCGAGGATTTCGGAGAGGGCTTCGAGGATGTCCGGATCATCGTCCACGACGAGGACGACGGGGGCACCATCAGGCTGTGTGTTGGGCGGAGTCAGGGCAGTCTCCCTCGGTGCGACGCTGGGGATTCTTCCACCATCCTCCCACCCGGCGGCGCAACAAAAACGCGCTCCCCGCACGCGACGGGGGTGCACGTTGCAAAACCGACAGTCACGCCCCACCCTTTCCGTGACCTGCTGGACGGGAGGTGGAAAACGTGAGGAGCCCAGGGGAGATGGGAGCTGGCAGCACGGCGGAAGCGCCTGGCCTCGTCCTCGTCCCCACGCAGGGGCCCCCGCGCCTGCTGGGCGGCCTGCTGCTCGAGCATCTGGGCCTCCAGGCGCTGCCCGGGGACGTGAGCTCCCTGGACGCCCTGCTGGGCGCCGCCGGCTTCCAGCGCCGCCTGGGGGACGCGCGCCTCTGGGAGAAGGACGACGACCACGTCCTGCTCGCGGGCGAGGAGCCCCTGGGCGACGGGGGGCGCCTGTTCTGGACCTTTCCCGTGGCGTGGGACGAGGCCGACACCCGCCGACGGGTGCGCTACCTGGGCATGGCGTCCCATGACCTGCGCGGCTCGCTGGCCAACATCCGCTCCTATGCCGCGCTGCTGCTCAACGGCCGCTCGCCGCTGGAGCCCAAGGTGCAGCGCGGGCTGGAGACCATCCTGCGCAACGCGGACCGCTCGCTGTCCTTCTCGCAGGACTTCTTCGACTCCAGCCGCGCCGACCTGGGCTCGCTCGCCTGCGAGCCGGAGCGCCAGTCCCTGTTGCCGCTGCTGGACGCCGCGGTGGAGCGGCAGCGCGCGGCGGCCTCCGCCGCCAACGTGGCGCTCGTGCTGGACCTGGACCCGAGCGAGCCCCAGCCCGAGGTGAGCGTGGACGGCGCCCGCATCCAGCACGCCCTGGAGGCCTTCATCCTCTACCAGCTCTCCCGCGCCCAGCCCGGGGAGGTCATCCACCTGCGCATCCACCCCGGCGCGCCCCGGGTGCGGGTGGAGGTGCGCCGCGAGGGCGTGCCCCTGTCGGACGAGGACGCCTCGGCGGTGTTCCGGCGCGAGGAGCGGGCCTTCCGGGAGAAGAAGCTGGAGGATCCGCTGCGCATCTACCTGGCCCGCCAGGAGGTGGAGGCGCACGGGGGCAGCGTGGGGGTGGAGACGGATCCGTCCGGCAGCTCGCTCTTCATCACCCTGACGGCGGTGCCGGGCGCCACGCTCGCAGAGGCAGCGGCCCTCCAGGCATGACACCTCCGCTCTTGCTGGCGGTCCAAGGCGCCCCCCGGTATGCTCCGCCCGTTTTCACGAAGGAGCCGTGATGCTGGGGCTGAAGCCGATGGAACTTCTTCTCATCCTGTTTGTGCTGCTGCTCCTCTTCGGGGCCACGCGGCTGCCGCAGCTCGGCTCGTCCCTGGGCAGCGCGATTCGCAACTTCAAGCGCGGCTTCGGCGGCGAGGACGACGCGGGCACGCCCGGCGCCGACAAGAAGGGCGGCAACCTGGCCAGCGGCGGCAACGTGGACAAGGACGTGAAGTCCTCGTCCCCCAGCAGCCACGCCTGAGCCCCGCTTCCTGAAGCACCCTTGAAGCACGACGCCCGCTCCACCCCTTCTCGAGGGGCCGAGCGGGCGTTGACGTTTCCACCGGCCAGCCGGGCCCCCGGTCGACCGCACCGGGGGCGAGCGGCCTCGCGGGCTACTCGACGACGGCCACGTTGTCGTACATGGCGTCGATCTGCGCCTTGTACTTCTGGCTGCACACCTTGCGCTTCACCTTGAGGGTGGGCGTCAGCTCGCCGGACTCCTGGGTGAAGTCGGCGGACATGATGGTGAAGCGCTTGATGGTGGCGTACGGCGGCGAGTCCGCGTTCACCTTGTCCAGCACCGCCTTCACGGCCGCGTGGACCTCGGGACGCTTGGCGTTCTCCGCGTAGCTGCCCACCGGGGCGCCCTTCTCCTCCAGCAGCTTCTTCGCCGTGTCCTCGCCCACGGTGATGAGCGCCACGAGGTACGGACGCTTGTCGCCGTACACCATGGCCTGGCTCAGGATGGGGAAGGTCTTGAGCGTGTTCTCGATGTTCTGCGGCGCCACGTTCTTGCCGCCCGCGGTGACGATGATGTCCTTCTTGCGGTCGGTGATGCGCAGGTAGCCGTCCGAGTCCAGCTCACCGATGTCACCGGTGTGGAACCAGCCGTCCGCCTCCAGGACCTCGGCCGTGGCCGTGTCGTTCTTGTAGTAGCCCTTCATGATGCAGGGGCCACGGGCGAGCACCTCGCCGTCGGAGGCGATCTTCACCTCGGTGCCCGGCATGGCGGGGCCCACGGTGCCGATCTTGATCTTGTTCGGGCGGTTCGCGTTGGTGGGCGCGGCCGTCTCCGTCAGGCCGTAGCCCTCCACCACCTTGAAGCCGAGCAGGTCGAAGAAGTAGCCGATCTTCCGCGACAGCGGCGCGCCGCCGGAGACGAACAGGCGCATGTTGCCGCCCAGCTTCTCGTCCAGCGTGCCGCGCACCTTGGTGAACACCAGCTTCTTGGCCAGGGTGAACGCCAGGCCGTCGTAGTCGCGGCCCTGCTGCTTCGCCTCGACGTACTCGTCGAACAGCTTGAAGGCCCAGCGCGCCATCCGGCCCTTGAGGCCCGGGGCCGACGTGCCGTTGGACACCACCGTGTTGTAGACCTTCTCGAACACGCGCGGCACCGACGGCAGCACCGTGGGGCGCGTCTCCACGATGTTCGCCATCAGCTTGTCCACCGACTCCGCGATGATGAGCCGGAAGCCCATGGACAACCACGCCGCCTTCACCACCTGCGCGAACACGTGCGCCAGCGGCAGGAACAGCATGACCGCGTCGCTGGGCTCCATCATCCCGATGGCCTGCACCGCGTGCGCCTGGTACGTCCAGTTGCCGTGCGTGAGGATGGCGCCCTTCGGGTCACCCGTGGTGCCCGAGGTGTAGATGAGACAGTTGGTGTCCTCGGACTTCACCGAGGCCACCCGCTCCTCGAAGGACGCCGGGTTGGCCTGGTGCGCCTCGCGGCCCTGGGCCATCACGTCCGCCAGGGCGACCTCCTGGCCGCCCGCCACGGCGCCTTCGAAGACGATGACCTTCTGGACGGTGGGGCACTCGGCCAGCTTCTGCCGCACGCGCGTCAGGCGGCCCGCCTGCTTGGCATCCTTCTCGTCATTGTCCACGAAGACGAAGGACGTCTCCGAGTGCTTGATGACGTAGCGGAACTCGTCCGGGAGGTTGGACGAATAGATGGGGACGGTGATGGCCTGCGCCGCCGTGATCGCCAGGTCCGCGACGATCCACATGAGGCTGGTGTTGGCGAACAGCGCCACCCGGTCCCCGGGCTTCACGCCCTGCGCCACCAGGCCCGCGGACAACGCCTTCACGTCGTCCAGCACCTGCCCGAAACTCACGTCCTGCCAGCGGCCGTCCTTCTTGTGCGTCACACCCGCCTTGGAGGCGTTCTGCGCGCGCTGGATCAGCAACTGGACCAGGTTTCCCTCCTGCGCTCCGGCCGCCGAAGCCGAAGGTCCTACCTGATTCTCTGCTCTCACTTGAGCTCCTCCTCAATGTCGGCTTCGACCTTCTTCGCCCACTCCTGGATGCGCCGACCCTCCGCGGGGTCGTACGCGACGCTGCCCTGCTTCACCTTCTGGATGGCGTTGCGCGCCTCCTTCGCCTTGTCGTCCCTGAGGAGCGTCTCGGCCAGGAAGTAGTACGCGCGCAACATCTCCGGATGCTGCTGGATGGCCTTCTCGTAATACTCGGCCGACTTCTTGAGGTCCCGCTTGGGCCAGGGCAGCTCGTAGTAGTAGCGCCCCTTGGCCAGCAGCGGCGCGGCGCCGTAGAAGCCGGAGTCCAGCTTGATGGCCGCGTCGAGTCGCTCGTTGAACTTGCCTTCAAGGCCCTCGCCCAGCGCCTTCATCACCCCCACTGCTTGAGAGTAGGCGCCAATCCCCGCCGCCGCGAAGTAGTGGCCTTCCACGCGGTTGGGGGCCAGCTTGACGGCCTTCTCCGCCACGTCCCACGTCTGCCGGCCGAGCACCTTCTTGAGCTTCTCGCTCGCGGCCCCGTCCGCCTGCCACTGGAGCTGTCGCGCCTGGCGCCACACCAGCTCGAAGTCGTCCGGCGTCACCGACAGCGCCGCCTTGAGCTCGGCCTCCAGCGCCTTGCCACCCTCCGCCTCGCCACGTCGCTCATGCAGGGCATCCAGCCGAGCGAGCAATTCCGGCTCCGCCGCCCGTGCCGAAACCGCCACGAACGAGCACAAGGCGAATAAAATCAAGCGCATGGCGGGTGGGCTTAGCACGCACGCTCGGTTGCACGCAAACGACCAGGACCGACTTTTCCACCAAACAGAAGGGGCGGGTCCAGCCAGGGTAGAAGACCCCGCCAGTCCCGCCCCATTCGAGCGCCTCCCCAGGTGGGGAGGCGAGGTGGCTCAGGCCACGTCCTGCAGGGCCTGCTCCTCGTTCTCGTTGAACGCCGAGAGGTAGCGTTCCAGGAACGTCTTCGTCTTGAGCTCCACCTGGCGCACGCGCTCGCGCGACACGCCCCAGCGCTGCCCCAGCTCCTCCAGCGTCAGCGGCTTGTCCTGCGTCAGCCGCTCCGTGAGGATGTCCCAGCCCAGGTCGCCGATGCGCTTGCGCACCTTGGTGAGCGCGTCCTGGATTTCGGTGTCCTGCTCGTTCGACAGGAACACGTCCTGGGGCGACGGCCCGTTGTCCTCCAGCCGATCCAGGAAGGTCGTCTCGCCCTCCTCGTCGATGGAGGCGTCGAGCGAGAAGTCCACCATGCTACCCCGCTCGGCCTCGCCGCCGCGCACCTGGCTGCGGTTGTCCTTCAGATAGCGGGTGATGTAGGCGCGAATCCACCACACCGCGTACGTCGCGAAGCGCACGTTCTTCTTCGGATCGAAATGCTCGATTGCCTTCATCAGGCCGACGTTGCCTTCCTGGACGAGGTCATCCAGGCGAGCGCCGCGATTGGCGAACTTCTTCGCGACGGCGACAACGAAAGCCAGGTTGGAGGTGGCGAGCGTCTGCCTCGCCGACTCGTCGCCCTTGCGAGCGCGCCGAGCCAGCTCGTACTCCTGCTCGCGAGTCAGTTGCTGGTGTCCCCCCAGCTGACGCAGGTATTGCGACAGGCCCTCCGCCGCAAACTTCGTCGAGTTGGCCATGATTTCCCGTCCTCCGTTCGATGCCGGACGCGCCGTCCCCGCCGACTCGCGTCCACCTGTCTCTAGGACGCCCAACGAGCGAAAGGGTTTCTCATTCCATCGCCGAAAGTCGTTTCGACTGTCGAACTTCGCCCTCACGCGGACGCAAGGCTTGCGCTTCCGCTGACTTGCAAGGTCGAGAAGCACCGACTCCCACGGCGATGGCCGCGACGCGGCCACACACTCATCAACGTTTGAGCGCGGGGAAGATTTTCTCGGGATTGAGCAGCCCTGATGGGTCGAAGAAGGTCTTGAGCCGCCGTTGCAATTCCAGCAGCGCTGGCTGCTGTTCGAGCGCGAGAAATTCCCGCTTCGCGAGGCCCACACCATGCTCGCCTGTGATCGTCCCGCCCAGCTCCACCGTCATCAACAACATGCGACGCAGCGCCTCATCCACCAGCGGGCGTTGATGCGGGCCTTCATAGAGGATGTTGGCGTGGAGGTTCCCATCACCCGCATGGCCATACGTGGCCACGGTGAGGCCCAGCTGGGCGCCCATCGCCTTCAAGCGCTCGATGACCTCGGGGATTCTCGAACGTGGGACGACGATGTCCTCGGAGACCTTGCGCGGCTTGAGCGCGCGGAGCGCGGGGGAGATGACCCGACGCACGGCCCACAGTTTCTCGCGTTGGGAATCATCCTGCGCGACGAGTGTTTGACTGGCTCCCTGTTGTGCGCAGATGTCGCCGAGGCGTGACAGCTCCTCGAACAAACCCTCTGCGCCGTGGCCATCGACCTCGGCGATGAGGGCCGCGCCCGCGCCGGGTGGGAACTGGAAGCCGCGTCCGTCCACCGCGCGCAGGGCCACGTCGTCGATGAGCTCCAGGCATCGGGGCAACAGCCCCGCCGCGAGCACGGCCGATACCGCGCGGGCCGCGTCCAGCACCGACGGAAAGACGACCAGGGCGGTCAGCACTTTTCGTGGGAGCGGAATGAGCTGGAGGGTGATTTCGGTGGCCACGCCCAGCGTGCCCTCGGAGCCGACGAACAGGCCCACCAGGTCGTAGCCGGCCACGCCCTTGATGGTGCGCCGCCCTACCTTGACGACCTCGCCGTCCGGAAGCACCCACTCCAGGCCGATGACGTAGTCGCGGGTGACGCCGTACTTCAGCGCGCGCGGGCCGCCCGCGTTCTCCGCGACGTTGCCGCCCAGCGTGCACGACTCCCACGAGTTGGGGTCCGGCGGATAGAAGAGCCCCACGGCCTCCACGGCCTTCATCAGGTCGCCCGTCACCACGCCGGGCTCCACCACCGCGGTGAGGTCCTCCACGGAGATGGAGCGGATGCGGTTCATGCGCTCCAGGCTCATCGCCACGCCGCCGCACAGGGGCAGCGAGCCACCGCTCTTGCCCGTGCGCGCGCCACACGGCGTGTAGGGGACTCCGTGCGCCATGCAGGCCTTGAAGATGGCGGAGACCTGCGCGGTGTCCTCGGGGAACACGACGACATCCGGAGGGAAGATGCCGCTGTCGGACTCGTCCCGCGAGTAGGCGGCGAGCGTGGCCTCGTCGCGCTTCAGCTGCCCGGCGGCGAGCACCCGCGAGAGCGCCTCGCACACGCGCTCCACCCGCTCGGGCTCCACGCGGCCCGGCCGCGCGGACACGTCACTCATCGCCGCGCTCCGAGTCGCGCCCACAGCTCGCGTCGCAGCGCACCGTCGCTGCGCAGCTCCCCTTCGTAAGCCTCCGCGTGGGTGATGGCGTCGCGCTGCTGGGGACCGCGCATGCGCAGGCACGCCTGCTCCGCCTCGATGATGCACGCGGTGGCGGGGCTGCCCAGCTCACGGGCCAGGGAGCCCGCGACCTCGCGCGCCAGGTCCTCCTGGAGGATGAGCCGGTGCGCGAAGCAGTCCACCAGCGCGGACAGGCCACCGAAGCCCGCCACGTGCTTGCCCGGGACGTATGCCACATGCGCGACGCCCGTCACCGGCAGCAGGTGGTGCGGACACATGGAATGGAAGCGCAGGCCCGTCACCACCACCAGCTCACGCGACGAGCCGCGTGGCGCGGAGAACGTCTTGCCCAGCACCTCTCCGGGTGTCTGGGCATAGCCGTCCAGGAACTCGCGGCTCCAGGCGTCGGCCACGCGCTTGGGCGTGTCCACCAGGTTCTCGTCCTCCATCGGCAGGCCGGCGGCCCGGAGGAAGGCCTCCACCGCGCTCGCCATGGCGGCGGGGTCTGGCACGCTGGCGAAGGACCTGGAGGCAGGGACTCCGCGGGGACGGACTTTGGACGAGCTCACGGGGCAAGGACTCCTGCGGGGGTGCGGGCGCTCAACGGCCGGGCACCCTATCCGATGCGGCGATGAGGATCTCCCCACCTCGCACGAGCACGTCGTAGATGCGAACCTTCGCGTCCGGGCGCCAGGGGCACAGCCCCGTGCGGACATCGAACGGCCAGGCGTGCAGGGGACAGTGCAGCAGCGTCCCCTCCAGGTCCCCTTCATGGAGCGAGCCGCCCCGGTGGGGGCACGTGTCGTCCAGCGCGTGCACTTGCCCGTCGACCCGCACCAGGGCCACCCGGGTGTCTCCCACCTGCACCACGGCGCGACCGCGTGCGTCCAACGCGGTGAGCCGCGCCACCGGAATGAAGCGTCCGTCCGGTTGTCCTTCATCCATCCAGGTGTCTCCCTCGCCCGGACCCACCGGGCCTGCCGACGTGAATGCGGTGACACGAGTATGCGTCCCACCACCGTGCTAGCCTGCCTTGACTCTCCCGGGGGCCGTCAGTAGAGCACCCGGGCCTCCCCCTTCCCGCCGATGACCCAGCGCGCCCATACCTTCGCCCGCGGCACCGCGACGCTGTTGGTCGTGCTGTGGGCGTTGCAGCCGCTGGGGACCCTGCTCCACGCCCGGGACGCGCACGCGCACCGCTTCTGTCCCGAGCACCAGGCCTTCGAGGAGACGGCCAAGGGCACCGGCGCCATCCAGGCCCGGCTCGCCCCGGAGAAGCTGGCGCAGCTGACCGCCGTTCCTCCCTCGGGCACGGACTCCAGCCGGCCCACCCACGAGACGTGCCCCATCCTCACGTCGAGCTCGCGCGACGAGGGGTGGTTCGTCGCGCCCTCCTCGTGGGTCCTCGCGCGGCTCGTGGTGAGCCGTCCCGCCACCGCGCCGCCCCGCGTCACCCCTCCCCTCTCCGTCCTCGACACCGCGCCCAAGTCCTCGCCACCCGCGCACGCCTGAGTCGCGTCCGCAGTGAGCTTGCAGGTCTTGTGCTGTGGGGCGCCACGCGCACGCGTGCGTCCCGTCCGAGGAGCATCACCGGTGTCATCCGTTCCACGTCGTCCGCACGGCGCGCTTTTCGCCGTGTCCCTCTCCGTCCTGTTGTCCACGGCCACGGCCGCGGCGCAGGAGCCCCCTCCACCCTCTCCCGATGCGGGCGTCCCCGCGTCGGACGCGCCCACCGCCGAGCCCGACGCGGGCCCTGCCTCCGACCTCCCCGCCGGCCTGACGCCGGAGGAGATGGCTCAAATCGAGAAGGCCTTCGGCGGCGACGCGCAGCAGGGCGTGCCCGCCAGCACCTCCGCCGCGCCGGACGCCACACCCGGCGGGGGCTTTCCGCTGTCCATTCCAGGCGCGAGCAGCGGCACCAACTTCCTGGACATGAGCTTCATCCTGGATGTGGCCGCGGCGGCCTTCACATCCAAGGAGCCGCTGCAGGGCGGCGCGCATGACCCCACGCGCAACGGCTTCAACCTGCAGCAGTTGGAGCTGTCCATCGGCTCGGTGGTGGACCCGTACTTCCGCTTCGACGCGAACATCGTCTACAGCCAGTTCGGCGTCGAAATCGAGGAGGCCTACGGCACCACGCTGGCGCTCCCCGCGAGCCTCCAGGTGCGCGCGGGCCAGTTCCTCACCCGCTTCGGCCGGCTCAACGCCACGCACCCGCACGCGTGGGACTTCGTGGACCAGCCCTTCGCGATGAGCCGCGTCTTCGGCGGCGAGGGCAACCGAGGCCTGGGCGTGGAGCTGTCGTGGCTCACGCCGCTGCCCTGGTTCGTCGAGGTGACGGGCAGCCTCACCGACGCCACCGGCGAGGCCACCGCGCGCAGCTTCCTGGCGTCCTCGGGAGACCGCGTGTTGTCGCCGTTGGACCTGCAGGCCACGGGCGTGGTGAAGCAGTTCTTCCCGCTGTCGGACGACCTGTCTTTCATGTGGGGACTGTCCGGCGCCACGGGCCCCAATCCCACCGGCTACCGCAACCGCACGGACATCTTCGGCACCGACCTGTACCTGCGCTACCGCCCGATTACGGAGGCCAGCAACACGCTGGTGTCGCTGCAGGTGGAGGCGCTCTACCGACGCCGGCAGGTGCCGGGCGACGTGCTGACGGACTTCAACTCCTACGCCCAGCTCGCGTGGCGCTTCTCCCAGCGGTGGGCCACCGCCGCGCGCTACGAGCTGGGGACCGCGGCCAAGGGTGAGGACGGCCAGGTGGCCGTGGACCCGTTGGACCCGGAGTGGACGAAGCGTCGCGACCGCGTCTCGGTGAACCTCACCTTCTGGCCCACCGAGTTCTCCCGCCTCCGCTTCCAGGCCGCGCGTGACAACGCCCGGTGGCGCGACGAGGCGGACTACTCGGCGTTCCTCGCCCTCGAACTGGTCACGGGTGCCCATGGCGCCCATGCGTTCTGAACCTCTTTCACGGGAGCCCTTCCCCATGCGTTCTCTTCGATTCGTCGCGGCCCTGTGCGCCGCCCTCTGTGTGCTCGCCGCCGCCCCCGCGCTCGCGGCCGTCAATGTCGTCACCACCCTGCCGGACCTCGCCGCGCTGACCAAGGCGGTGGGTGGAGACCTGGTCAAGGTGCAGTCCATGGCGCTCGGGACCCAAGACCCTCACCGCGTGGACGCCAAGCCCAGCCTCGCGCTCGCGCTGCGCAACGCGGACCTGCTCGTCTGCGTGGGACTGGACCTGGAGGTGGGCTGGCTGCCGAACCTCCAGACCGGCTCGCGCAACCCGCGCATCCAGCAAGGCAGCCCGGGCTTCCTCAACGCCTCGCAGTTCGTGCGGCTGCTCGAGGTGCCCCCCACCAAGGTGGACCGCAGCGAGGGTGACGTGCACCCCGGCGGCAACCCCCACTACCTCTACGACCCCAGGCAGGGCGCGGCCGTCGCGCGCGGAATCGCCGAGCGGCTGGCCCAGCTCGACGCCAAGAACGCGGCCACCTACCGCGCCAACGCGGCGAAGCTGACGGCGGACCTGGATGCGGCGCGCGTGGAGTGGGAGAAGCGGCTGGCGGGCCTGAAGGGCGCGCCCGTGGTCGCCTTCCACCGGACGACGGCGTACCTGGCGGACTGGCTCGGCTTCGAGGCCATCGCGTTCCTGGAGCCCAAGCCGGGCATCCCGCCCAACCCGTCGCACGTGGCCGGCGTGTTGGTGCTCGCGCGTCAGCGCAAGGCGCGCATGGTGCTCATCGAGAGCTACTACAACGACCGCGAGGCGAAGATGCTCGCGGGCATGATTCCGGCGCCGCTCGTCATCCTCCACGGCGGCACGGACTTCCGCGCGGGCGAGACGTACCTCCAGCACATCAACGAGCTGGTGGGCAACCTGGAGAAGGGCCTCAACGCCGGGAAGGGGGGCTGACGCCATGAAGCCTGGACGACTGCTTCCCCTGTTGTTGCTGGCCGGCTGCGCGCTGGACGCGGGCGAGGGCTTCGCCGTGCTCGAGCCCACCGTCCACGCGACGTATGTGCCGGCGGTCTCGCGCGACGCGGGCGATGGCTTCCAGCGCCTCGCATCCGACTACCAGGTGCGACTGGACTCCGCCGCGCTGGGCGTCTCGCATGTCGAGCTGGTGGGTGGCTCGGGCGGTGGGGGGCCGACGACGTTCGACCCCGCCAATCCGCCTCCGGGTTACTCGCTGTGCCACAACGGCCACTGCCACAGCGACAGCGGGGCGCTCGTGGACTACGAGGACATCGAGGCGGAGCTGGGCGGCGGCGCGTCCTCGTCCGTGGTGGCCGCGCTGCACGTGGATGGCACGCTGGACCTGCTGACGTCGGCGGCGACGCCGGTGGAGTGTGAGCCGGACTGCGAGCTGCCTCGCACCGCGCTGTCCCGCGGCGTCTGGGAGGTGACGGCCGTCACGCTGACGGGCGTCGTGCGCGACTCGCGCGCCAGCCCCAGACTCCAGGAGGTGCCCTTCCGGCTCACGCTCGAGTCCACGGGCGGCGAGGAGGCCGAGCCGCTGTTCACCGTGACGGGGGACGTGGACGTGCCGTCGGACCGGGAGCACAAGCCGCGCGTGAAGCTGGACCTGTCGCTCGCGGTGCCTCCGAGCATCTTCGACACCGTGGACTGGGCCCAGGTGACGCCCGGCGCGGACGGTGTGCTGGACCTGGGCACGGCCGCGAACGAGGCGACCCGCAAGGCGCTGCTCGCGGAGCTGGCGGAGCTGACACCCCAGGCGGAGGTCCGACGTGAAGACCGATGAGCCCGTGCCCCCCGAGGGCACCGCGCACGCCGTGTCTCCGACCTTCACCGTGGGCGAGCCGCTGCTCACCTGCACGGAGCTGGTCATCGGCTACAACGACAAGGCCATGCTCCCGCCCATCAACATGGTCATCCGCCGCGGCCAGTTCATCGCCGTCGTGGGCCGCAACGGGTCCGGCAAGAGCACCTGGTTCAAGACGCTGCTGGGCATGCTCGAGCCGGTGTCGGGCACCATCTCCCGGAGCCACCCGACGATGCGCAGCGCGTACGTGCCGCAGACGTCCAGCATCGACTCCATCCTCCCGCTGCGGGCGCGGGAGCTGACGGCGTGGGGGCGGCTGCGCGGGTGGAGCTTCCTGTGGCCCTTCGCGCGCAAGTCGGAGCGTGACGCGGTGGAGGTGGCGCTGGAGACGGCGGGCGCGAAGGCCATCGCCAACAAGCCCTACCGCGAGCTGTCCGAGGGCCAGAAGCAGCGCACGCTGCTGGCCCGCCTCATCGCCACCGAGGCGGACCTGGTGCTGCTGGACGAGCCCACCGCCGCGATGGACGCCGTCGCCGAGCGCGAGACGATGCAGCGGCTGTGCTCGCTCGCGCGGGAGCGCGGCCTGGGCGTGGTGGTGGTGTGCCACGACCTGGAGGTCGCCGCCGAGCACGCGGACGTACTGCTCTTCGTGGACCGGGAGACCTCCGCCTTCGTCGTGGGCGACGCGCGCACCGTGTTCTGCCACCCCGCCTTCCGTCGTCAGTACGGCGACGAGTACTGCCACCGCGCTCCCGAGGGACCCCACCGTGGACCCGATGCTCGCTGAACCCTCCCAGTGGCAGCAGTTCGTCGAGGGGTTCGAGCTGTTCAGAGACCCGCTCCTGTGCGCGCTCCTGGCCGGAGGCGTGCTGGGCTTCCTGAGCGTCTACGTGGTGCTCCGGCGCATGGTGTTCGTCAGCGCCGCGGTGGCCCAGTCCGCCGGCCTGGGCGTGGCGCTCGCGTTCTACGCGGGCATCCACCTGGGCTTCGAGGTGGAGCCCGTCATCGGCGCCACCGCGCTCGCCCTGCTCGCGACGATGCTGCTCATGATGGACCCCACGCGGCTGCGCCTGACGCGTGAGAGCCTGCTGGGCATGGCCTATGCCCTGTCCGGCGGCGCGGCCATCCTCGTGGGAGACCGCATCGCCCAGGAGTCGCACGACATCCAGGGCATCCTCTTCGGCACCGCCGTGCTGGTGACGCCCGAGCAGCTGCGCACCGTGGCCGTCGCGGGCATCGCGGTGATGGCGCTCCACCTGTGGTGGTACCGGGGCATCACCTTCGCGAGCTTCGACCGCATCGGCGCGCTGGTGCAGGGGCTGCCGGTGCGGCTGCTCGACGGCGTGCTGATGGTGTCCATCGGCGTCATGGTGGGCGTGTGCGCGCGGGCCCTGGGCGCCCTGCCCGTGTTCGCGTTCTCCACGCTGTCCGCCATCGCGGCGCTGATGCTGGACCTGCGGCTGCCGTGGACCTTCGTCGTGGCGACGCTCGCGGGCATCGTCTCCGGCGTGGGTGGCTACATGTTCGCCTACTTCTTCGACTTCCCGGTGGGCGGCTCGCAGACGGTGGTCGCCGCGCTCCTGGTCGGCGTGGCCATGGGTGCACGCGCACTCATCCAGCTCGTTCTGCGCAGAGCCCGTTGAAGCCCGTGCGTGCCGGGTGAGGGGTATCCCCCGGCGCGCAGATATGCACCCGCGCAAAGGCCGTTCCCCGCTCATCCCAGCGATGAATGACGCGAGGTTGCACATGGAGCCGCGAAGCGGGTGGTGGTGTTTCGTCTGGCTGCTGTTCGTGGGGTGCGCCCATGCCCCCCGCTCCGCGGAGCCGGACACGCCGAAGTTCGAGCACGTCTTCCAGAAACCCCTGGAGGAGGCGCTGGCCGTGACGCGGGAGCTGCTCGCCAACCGCGGCATGACCTTCGAACAGACGGAGGACCCGCACCAGCTGCTCACCACGTGGGAGGTCCGTGACTCCATGCGGACGGCGAACAACACCTATACCCGCTATCTGGTGACGGGCATCGCCGTGGGCCCGCGCCAGTCCGTGGTCCGCGTGTTCAAGTCGACCTTCCAGTCGTCAGGGAACGACGCCAGTCGCGGAGACCACTGGTGGAAGATTCTCTGGGAGCGCGCGGAGATGGACATTCAGAGCCCTGCCCAGTTCCAGACCGGCCTCGCGCGTGCCATGCCGCGCAGGGCCGACCCCATCGAGCTGCGCAACGCGCTCAAGGGGACCCGAGACCTGGACCTGGAGAAGGAGCTGACGCTGCGGCTGGAGTCCGGCCCGTCGCTGGAGGTGGTGAGCGGGAACGTGAAGGAGGACCCGCGTCCACCGGCTCCCGTGCGCGACTCGGACTTCTATCTCACGCGCTGGAAGGAGGACGGCGTGAAGGAGGGCCCGTGCGCAGAGACGATGCGCGGGCTGCATGAGCTCCTGTCTCCAGGGCTCACGCTGCTGGTGGGCGAGCAGCTGGGCTCACGCGAGGCACCCGCGGTCGTGGGCGAGCTGGTGTGTCAGGTGGCCGAGCTGGGGCTGCCCGTGGCGCTGGGCGTGTCCATCCCTCGCAAGGAGCAGGAGCGGCTGGACCGCTACCTCGCGAGCCCCGGTGCGCCGGCGGACCAGGACGCGCTGCTCGAGGGGCGCTTCTGGCATCGGCCGTACCAGGACGGCCGCAGCAGCCGGGCCATCCTGGACCTCATCGACCGCGTGCGCGCGATGCGGCTCGCGGGGCTCGCGGTGACGCTGGTGGCGTATGACACGGACCTGAAGGGCGGCAGCGAGCGGGACCAGGCGCAGGCGGACCTCTGGAATCGTCGCAGGCAGGCGCTCAAGGACGAGGTGCAGGTGGTCCTCGCGGGCAACACGCACACGCGCACCGTCGCGGGCACGCCGTGGGACAAGGCCTTCACGCCCATGGCCCACCTGCTGAAGGTCTCGCGGCTCGTCGTGCTGGAGATGAGCTACGCGCAGGGCACGCGGTGGGGTTGTGACCTGGACCGCGCCGGGAAGATCCAGTGCGGCTTCGTCGGCGCGACGCCCAGCGGACGCGTGGCGGCGCGGCCGGGCCTGTCGCCCCACATCACCCTGTTCGAGGCGCCCACGCCCGAGGGCACGCATGGACTGCTCTACGTGGGCGAGCTGTCGCCGTCGCTCCCGGCCATCTCGCCCCACAAGGAAGCACCGCCGCCCACGAACATCCGGCCGCCTCGGCCGATGCGCGACGACAAGCCGCCCATGTTCTAGGCGTCAGCGGACCGCGGTGGAGATGGCCTTGAACTCGGGCGTGCCCGCGCGCCCGAGCACGTCGAACAAGGCGGTCTCCACCGTCGCCACCACGGCGCCCGCGTCGCGGCACAGGTCCAGCCCCACCCGGCGGTCCTCGGTCGAACGCGACAGCAGCGCGTCCGCCAGCAGCACGGGCAACAGCCCCTTCTGCGCCAGGTCCCTCGCCGTCTGGAAGACGCAGATGTGCGTCTCCATTCCCGCGATGAGCACCTGCTTGCGCTCACCCAATTGCGCGAGCACGTCCGGCACCGCGGCGCTGAACTCGAGCTTCTCCACGGCCTTGTAGCTCTTCAGGAACATCTTCAGGAGCGAGTGCGTGGGCCCCAGCCCCTGCGGGTACTGCTCCGTGACGATGATGGGCAGTCCCAGCGCGCGGGCCCCCTGGATGGCCGCGTTGGTGCGCGCGAGCATCCGGTCCAGCGCGTCGCGCTCCATGGCCGCGCACAGGCGCTCCTGGACATCGACGATGAGCAGCGCGGTCTGGTCCTGCGTGAGACGGAAGGTGGCCATGCCCCCTCCTCGCGCGAATGGCGCGGGGCCGTCAAGCGCGAGGCACGGCGGACGCCCGCCGCCTCACGCTTCCGCGCGGCCCGCTTCGGGCGGACAACACTCGCGGCACAGCGTCCGGTTGCGACCATGCGCCACGGCCAACAGCACGCCGCCGCCCACGGTGAGTCCCACCTCCCATGCCTCGTCCGCGCCCTCGGGCACCAGGAAGGCCCCGGCACCGAGCAACCCGAGCCCTCCCACCGCGAGCACCGGCACCCACGCGCGGCGATGCAGCCGCCACCCCGGGAGGAAGGCCGCGAGCGCGCCGAGCAACGCCAACGCCAGCAGCCCGTGGTGAGCCCCCTCCCCGCCCAGCCACCCCGCCAGCGCCGCGGGCAACAGCCCGAGCACCGCGGGGAGCACCAGGCAATGCACGACACACAACGCGGAGAGCAGCTGTCCCACGCCGTCCCAGCGCGAGGGCGCGACGGCGCTCCGTTCAAGAGAGCTCAACAGGACACCTTCTCCAGAGGACGGAAGTCAGGGGGAACCGGGGGCGGCGCCTCCGCCGTGTGGACCAGTCGCAGGATGCGCCCGCGGCCGGAGATGTACGTGCGCGCGCGCCGCAGCTCCGGCAGGTGCGCGTCCGCGTCACGCCACCGCTCCAGGAAGTGCTCGAAGTCCTGCAGCGCGAGCAACCGCTCTCCCATGGCCACGTGCGTCTCCGCCAGGAGCAGCCGGTAGTGGCCGCACGCGGGCCGCTCCTCCACCAGCGCGCGCGCCAGCTCCAGCGCCTTCTGCTCGCGCTCGCCGCGCAGCCGCGCCCGGGCCAGCGTCTCCCGCGCGGGGCGGGAGAAGGCCGAGGGCCCCGCGGTCCGCAGCCGACGCTCCATGCGCCACGCGCGCACCAGCGTGGCCTCGGCGCGGCCGCCGTCGCCCCGGCGTGACTCCAGCGCGCCGCGCAGCTCCTGCTCGGCCACCTCCACGACGCGGGCGACATCGCGCGGACACAGCTGCCGTCCCTCGGCGCGGCGCAGCTCGGACAGGGGCGCGTGCAGCAGCGCGAGCGCATCACACGCGCGCTCCACCTCCGAGAGCCTGCCGGCATCCATCGCGTTGATGCCACGCGTGTACAGGCGCAGACCATCGCGCAGGCCCCGCTCGGCCGCGGAGAGCTCGCCCGAAAGCTCCAGGGGCACGTCCGCCGCCGCGCGGCAGAAGCCGAAGCGCAGGTGGGTGGACACCAGCGTGGACGCCGCGAACAGGAGCGCCTGGGGCTCGCCGCCCGCGGACTCCACGCGCTGACGCAGCCGCCGCGCCCACGTCTGCGCGTCGCTGTACTGCCCCGCCTCCGCGCAGCCCTGGCTGAGCAGCCGCATGGCCAGCTCCGCGCACGGCGCGAAGGACGCGGGCAGCGACTCCGCCGCCAGGTACGCGTCATCTGTCTCCACGACGGCCTCCAGCACCCGGTAGGCCGCGTCCGTCTCCCCCAGCCGGCTCAGCAGCCGGCCCGATGCCAGCAGCGCGGGGCTCGCTCCAGGCGCGAGCCGCGGCAGTCGCAGCGCGCTCTCATGGGCTACCTCGGGGCGGGAGCTCGGCAGCGTCGCGCACACCCAGGCGAAGTGGACGCCCACGTGGTCCGGACTCGTGCGCATCAAGTCCCGCAACATCGCCTGCGCGTAGGGCTGGCCCTGTCCGGGGCGACCGTCCGCCTCGTAGCCATCCACGAGGAAGCCCGCGAGCAGCAGCTTCGCCTCGACGTCCTCGGGATAGCGGTCGATGAGGCTCTCCATCTCGCGGATGAAGGCATGGCGACCGTTGGCGGGGCCCTTGTCCGACAGCAGGCTGGCCGCGACGATGTAGCGCTGCTCCAGGTCCGGCAGGCCCTCGCTCAGCGCGAGCGCGCGGGCCATGGCCTCGGCGCGAGCGACCGCGAAGCGCGCTCCCGGCCCGCGCGTCAGGGCCAGGCCCCACCACGCCATGGCCAGCTCCGGGTCGTGCCTCGCCGCCTCCGCGAAGGCGCGGCGGGCCTCCGAGCCCCAGCCCAGGTGCAGGAGGCTCAAGCCCTGGTCGAACCAGGCCTGCGCCAGCGGCACACGCGTGCTCACCTTCAGGTGCGAGGCGCCCAGTCCCTCGCGCAGCCGGGGACGCGGAAGCGCTTCGTCCGCGACGTCCTCCCAGGCGGCCTGGACGTAGACGGATGGCTCATCGTTGCGCAGCAGTCGCGACAGCATGATGTCCTCCCAGTGCCCCGGCATCCGAGGCGCCACAGGCTTCGAATTCACAACCCAGTGAGCGAATGCGCGCGCCGAGCCGCCACCACGCGGCGGCCAGCGCTTCCGGCGGAACCGGAGACGCCTTGCGCCGCGACGCGACGCACGCGCGCCTCCAGTCCAGTCCCACTTCCCGCAGCACCCAGTCCTCGTGCCCGGCCAACCACTCGGCGAGCTCCACCAGACACTGGTGGACCTCCCGCCGCTCTCCGACGGTGGCTGGAGCCCGCGAGGGGCCCAGCTCACTCGCCTGGAAGGCCGGACGCGCGGGCGCGTGCTCGAGCCAGCGAGGGGCGAAGCCGTCCCGTGGGACGAAGACGGCCTGACCGCACTCGCACAGCGCACCGAAGCCCCAGAGCGACAGCCTTCCGCCATGCGCCAGCGCGACGGAGTAGGCGCTCTGCCCCTCCACGCCCTCGGGCCGCGCGTGACGCGTGAGCCCTCGACGCAAGAGGAGGTTGCCCTCCGGGCAGCGTACGTCCTGTCCGAGACACCACATGGTGACGTCGAACAGGCGGTCCGCGTCCCGGAGGACGTCGCGGGGAAGCAGCTGAAGGGCCTCGGTTCCAGACATGGGGGCTCCCGGGGCTCAGCTCGCGGACTTCTTCGCGGGGGTGCCGGAGCGGATGGCCGTGTCACCGAACAGGGCCTTGGAGTCCACCGCCGCGCCACCCTTCTTCGACAGCACCGCGTTGATGGCCCGCACCAGCTTGCCGCGCACCTTGCGGGGCAACGGCTTGTCCTCGAGCGCCGCCTGGAGCTGCTGCGAGCTCACGCCCCGGCCGCTCTTCGGCTTGGCGAGCGACAGCTCCGTGTAGCTCTTGCCCTGCGTCTCCTTGTCCCGCCGCTTCGAGGTCCGCTTGCGCGCGAGCGCGCGGCCATCACTCCCCTGCGCCTCCAGCTGACGGGACAGGCGCAGCAACGCATCGGAGGCAATCTGCTTCTCGGTCAGGAACTGCTGAAAGGTACCCATGGTCTTCTCTCCAGGAGGGGCCGGCCGGAAGGCCGACCCCGGATTCGGTTGAGGCAGGACACGAGGCCCCTCGCGAGGCCCCGGACACGCGGCCGGCTAGTACTCCGGCTCAGTGAAGATGACCGGTTCACCGCCCTGAGCAGCAACCGGTCAAAATCTCTGTGCCGAGGTACTAGTGCTCGTGGCCCTCGTGCGACGCCTCCTCGATGACGAGGTTCACGGACGCGGAGGTGGTGGGGCCGAAGGTGAAGGTGAAGGTGCCGACGGACAGCGGGACGACGTGGCGACCCTTGATGTCGGTGCAGGACTCGGAGCTCTTGGCGCTCTGCTCGATCTCCACCGCCGCGCCGCTGGCGTCGGTGATGACCACCGGCACATCCGCGCTCAGGTAGAGGACGTAGTCGGTGGCCTCCGCCGCGGCGAACGACACCGAGCCCCGACGGCCGCCCGCGCCATCCACCAGCGAGATGTCGTAGCGGCGGTGGTCGTTCGACACGGAGGGCGGCGTGCCCGTCAGCGTGGCGTTGACGGCCGTGGACGGCCCCTCGGCCAGGTGCTCGCACCCCTCGACGTCGACGTCCTCTTCGTGCGGCTCGTCGTCACCGCAGGCGGTGGTGAGGAGCGCGGTGGACATCAGGAGGGCGGCCAGAAGCTTCTTGTTCATGTGTGTAGCTCCACGTGGATGGACTGCGGATACCCAGCCACCAACGCCGCCACGGACCCCACCCGCGAGGGCAGAGCCAAGACAGACATGGGCGACAGGGTGGGAATCGCGCGAACCGTGCGCGACACGGGGGGCGAGAGCGTGCACGCAGGGGAAACGAGTCATCCGGCGGCGCGTCGCGCGACGTCTGACGAGGGGCTCCGGATTCCGGAGCCGGACGTCAGGTGTCGACCACGGACCGCGGCCTGCTCACGGCAAGGCTGTGCCGGGAGCGAGGGACGCGTACCCTGGGTGCTGACTCAGGCGCGAGGCGGAGAGGCCTTGGGGGCCAGGTGCAGACGGGCCACGGGCTCCGCGTGGAAGCGGAACACGGCCAGCGCCGGCGAGGAACGGGTGGGCACCCGGGTGATGACCGGGGTGACCTCCGTCGGAGGAGGACCCTCCCGACGGATCAACGTGTGGACGCAGTGGGCCTCGGAGCCGTGGCCCGCCGGAGCGTCATCACGCGAAGTGAGCCGGACGTCGTCGAAGGACTCCTCGGCGACGGGGGCGGTGTGCGAGCCCCCCTCCTCCACGTGGACCACCTCACCGTGCTCCAGACACGTGGCGTGCTGGACCATGGCGAAGTGGAGCACCGTCCCCATGTACGCCAGCGCACACACAGCCGCGAGCGGCAGCGCCAGGAGGCGCGACCGGACGAGACGCGAGGGCAGCGAGTGGAGGGAGCGGCTCACGGTGATAGGGATTCCAGCGTTGAACGCAACGCGGTTGTAAGCCAGACGGAGCGCGCGTGCAAGTCACACGAGCGAGTCCGTGGCGCGCGCGGGCCCCGCTGCTTGTTGGCGCGCGCGCCGTGAGGGGCCGTGCAGGCGGCGCGCCGATGGACCGGTGAGCCTGTCCGCGCATAGGTTCGCCGCCCCGGGCAGGCCCCGGCATCTCGAGAAGGACAGAAACACCCGTGCAAGAGCTCATCGACGTGCTGCGACATCAGGCGCGCCACTTCGCGCCCGAACTCGCGCAGCTCGCGTACAAGCGCGGACTGGCCGTCACCCAGGCGGACGGCACCACGCGCCCCATCCCCATCACCGCGACGCCCGTCATCCTCGACGCCGCGGAGATCCGCCGCCGCGCGGAGCTGTCCGCGCACCTGGCCTCCGCCACGGTGAAGATGGCGCGCGCGTGGCTCGCCGCGCCCGACGCCGAGTTCCTGCTGGCCTCGCTCTCCCCGCTCGAGCGCGCGCTCGCGGAGCGCACGTGGCCCCAGGCGGTGCGGCTGGCCACCACGCGCGTGGACTACTTCGTCTCCGGCGGAAAGCCGTGGGCGCTGGAGGTCAACGCGACCATTCCAGCCATGCAGGGCTACTCGGACATCGCGGCCCGCACGTTCATCGAGGTGGTGGCGCGCCACTTCCGCTATCCGGAGAAGGCGCTGCCCTCGCTGCTCACGCTCAACGGGAGCAACGCGCTGGCGCTCTATCGTTCGCTGTTGGACGGTTACGCCGCCGAGCGCCCCGGCCGGTTCCCGGACACGGTGGCGCTGCTGTGCCGCCGCAACGACGCGCAGATTTCGGAGCTGCGGTGGCTGTGCGAGCGCTTCCGCGAGTTCGGCGCCGACGCGGACATCGTGCACCCGGACGAGGTGTCCGGCGACACGGCGTTCGAGGTGCGCGGCAAGAAGTACGACCTGGTCTACCGCCACCTCTTCGTGCGGCGGCTGGAGCAGCAGCCCTCGCCCTGGGTCGAGGACTTCCTCGCCACGGTGCCCGGCAAGAAGGCCGTGTTCCTCAACCCGCCCGCGTCGCAGGTCGAGGTGAAGTCCACCTTCGCGCGCCTGTCGCAGGCGCTGGCGGAGCCCGAGCTCGCCGAGGCCGCGGGGCTCACCCCCGTGGAGCTGGAGGCCATCCGCGCCTCCGTTCCCTGGACGCGGCTGTTCCGCGCGGGTCCGACGACGGGGCCGGATGGGACGACGCTGGACGACGTGGTGGCGGAGGTGGCGCGCACCCCTGCCCGCTTCGTGCTCAAGCGGGCGTGGGACTACGGCGGCAAGGCCGTGTTCCTCGGTCGCTCGGCGGGCACGGTGCCGTACACCGAGCGCGTGACGGCGGCGTATGGACAGCCCCTGGGCTGGCCGGAGCTGTGCGCGCGCGCGGCGAGCGACCCGACGGGCGGCGGCTTCGTGGTGCAGGAGATCGTCGACTCTCCTCCCGAGGACCACCTGCTGGTGGAGCCGCATGGGACGGTGCTGCCCACGTCGTTCTTCGTGGACTACTCGGCCTACGCGTCCGTGGGGCTGGCGAAGCAGCCCGCATGGGGCGGCGTGTGCCGGGGCTCCATGGCGGAAATCGTGAATATCGTGGGCGGCGGCGGCGTGCTGCCCCTCATCACCACCGAGGTCGCCTCGAAGCTTTTGCTCGCGTGGAAGGCGATTTAAGGAAGGGCCTCAGCCAGGGTCCGCGCACGCCCGGGTCGAAGACGCTATAAGCAGTGGCGCCGCCGGGGCGGGTCCCCGGCGCGAAAGGATACGATTCAAATGGCCTGGGAAACTTCCGGATGGCAGACGGCCGAGAGCGACTCGGTCAACTCCGTCCTGGTGCAGGAGTCGAAGCGCGCGTTCATGACGCGCGTGCATGGTTGGATGTTCGCGGGGCTGCTGCTCACGGGCGTGATGGCCATGGTGACGCTGAGCAACGAGGCGCTGCTGCGCACGGTGCTCGAGTGGCGGTTCGGGTTCATGATCGCGCAGCTGGGCGCGGTGTTCGCGCTGTCGTTCCTGGCGCCGCGCCTGTCGGGCCCGGCGGCCGCGGCCCTGTTCCTGGGCTACTCCGCGCTCACGGGGATGACCTTCTCCATCCTCTTCCTCGTCTACACGGCGGGCAGCATCGCGCAGGCGTTCTTCCTGACGGCGGGCGTCTATGGCGCCATGGCGCTGTATGGCACGGTGACCAAGAAGGACCTGAGCGCCTGGGGCACGTTCCTCTTCATGGGCCTCATCGGCGTGGTGCTCGCGGGCCTGGTCAACCTCTTCATGCGCAGTGACATGATGTCGTTCGTCATCGCGTGCGCGTCGGTCCTCGTGTTCGCGGGTCTGACGGCGTACGACACCCAGAAGCTGCGGGAGATGCACGCCAACACCGGCTACAGCAGCGCGGCCACGGTGAGCATCGTCGGCGCGCTGACCTTGTACCTGGACTTCATCAACCTGTTCCTCGCCATCCTCCGGTTGCTCGGCCGCCGTCGGTAGTCAGGCAGGCGACAGCCCTCCGTTCGCGACGAGCGGCGGCACGGCCCATGTGGGCGCGTGTCGCCGCTTTTTTATTGGGGCGCGTTTGACCCGATTGCCGGTCCTCCCTGCTCCATCCGTGGGCACAGGAGGAAACCCCATGCAGAGGTCTCTCGCAGCATCCCTCGTCGCGCTGTCCCTGTTGTCCTCGAGCCTGGCGTCCGCGCACGGCTCCATGGAGGTGCCGCTCAGCCGCGTCTACAGCTGCTTCAAGGAAGGACCGGAGACGCCCAAGTCCGCGGCGTGCAAGGCCGCCATCCAGAGTGGTGGCACCCAGGCGCTCTATGACTGGAACGGTGTCCGGCAAGGCAACGCCAACGGCCGCCACCGCGAGCTCATCGTGGACGGCAAGCTGTGCAGCGCGGCCAACGAGAGCCACCGGGGTCTGGACCTGGCGCGCACGGACTGGCCCGCGACGCTCATCTCGCCGGACTCGAACAACCGCTTCGACTTCGTCTTCCACGCGACGGCGGTGCACGCGACGGCGTACTTCCACCTCTACATCACGAAGGAGGGCTACAACCCCGCGCTGCCGCTGAAGTGGTCGGACCTGGAGGCCTCGCCCTTCTGCACGCTGACGGCGCCGTCCGCCCCGCAGAACAACCGCTATCGCTTCACCTGTCCGTTCCCCCAGGGTCGCACCGGCCAGCACGTCATCTACGCCATCTGGCAGCGCTCCGACAGCCCGGAGGCCTTCTACGCGTGCACCGACGTGAAGTTCAGCAACACGCCCCCGCCGCCCACCACGTGGAAGGAGCTGGGCGCGGTGCAGGCGCGCGAGGACCTGGCCGCGCAGAGCAAGGTGACGCTGCGCCTGTTCGACAGCGGCGGCCGTGACGCGGAGACACACCCGCTGACGCTCTCCGCCGCGACGCCCGCGGCCACGTGGATCTACCAGCTGGCCCAGCAGGTGAACGCCACCTCCAGCCGGGTGCAGGTGGGTGAGCTCCAGACGAACGGCACCGTGCGGCCGGCCAACAGCGCCACCGCGAACCGCGTCTACTCGCGCGAGGCGAGCGACTCGTTCCAGCTCGACATCGAGAAGCCCACGGGCGGCGGCGGGGACCCGGCGCAGTACAAGTATCCCAATGGCATCGACAGCTACGTGGCGGGGACACTGGTCGAGGGGACCAACGGCGGCATCTACCGGTGCAAGCCCTTCCCCTACTCCGGCTGGTGCAAGGGCTCCGCGCCGTACTACGCGCCCGGCACGGGCAGCCACTGGAGCGACGCGTGGGAGTTCGTGCGCTGAAGGAGCGCTCGAGCTCGGTCCCGTCGCGATGACGCAGTGGATGGGCGGGGAGTTGCCGGGGGCCAGGTGCCTTGCGTCAGCTCCCCGCCTTCTCCTTGCGGGAGAACGGCATCAGCAGCCGCTCCACGGGGCGGCCGTTCATCAGGTGCTCCTCGACGATCTCGGGCACGTCCTCCACCTTCACGCCCGCGTACCAGGACCCCTCGGGGTAGACGACGACGGAGACGCCGAAGGCGCAGGTGTCCAGGCACCCGGCCGCGTTCGCGCGCATGCGCCCCTTCACCCCGCGCTTGTCGAGCTCCTCCTTGAACGCGGCGCGCACCTCCTCCGCGCCCTTGGTGGCGCAACACCCCTTGGGGTGTCCGTCCGGTCGGCGATTGGTACAGACGAACACGTGGCGCTGGAAGGGAGGAGGCATGCTGGCCTCCTAACGCGCCAGATGTCCGAAATCGACCCCCTCCTGGCCCCCCGGCGACGGGACTGTCGAGCGGCGGGCGCGCGGATCATCGCCCCCCTTGTGGCAGGACGGATCCGATGCACAGACTCTCAGCAAACGTCCCCCAGTGATCACGCCCGCTTGCGCCGGAGTGACGATACATGTCTCGCACGCTGTTATCAGTCACCGTACAGCCTGGCTTGCGATGCCGGCGGCAAGGGTCTAGATCCGCCCTTGCACGTCCGCCGAGCTACAGGTTGCTACGTCTCCTGCCCGCACTGACGGCAGCGGGACAGAGCCCATTCTGTGGTGTGTAAGCATTATCCCAGCACTACAAATAGGGTGATTGCTGTTCCTTGATCAGCCGGGGCGAAGGGCGTATTGATCCCGCCCGCTCGGTCTTCGGCCGAGCAATCTCCACAGCGGAAGTCCGGGGTGATGAGCCCCCAGCAACGCTTCGCGAGCCTGCTCCGGAGTCGCTCACGCGCGCCCGCGTGACGTCCCTGGAACCTTCGGAATCTCGCGCGCTTAGCGTTGCGCAAAATTTTGCATTCCAACTCAGAGTGAACCCGGAGGGTGGCGACATGGAGAAGGAACTGAGTTCGAAGGCCCTGATCAACGGCAAGGAGCGCCGTGCGGCACGCAGCAAGCCGAAGGGGGTTTCGACGGGGCTGGGCCTGGAGCGCTACTTCACGACGCCGGGTGTGGACCCCGCGGACGAGCTGGCGTGGGAGTACCGCAGCGCGAGCATCACCGGTGAGGACGGCAAGGCCGTCTTCGAGCAGAAGGACATCGAGGTCCCCCGCTCCTGGTCGATGCTGGCCACCAACGTCGTCGCCTCGAAGTATTTCCGAGGCACGCCGGGCACGCCCGAGCGCGAGACGAGCGTGCGCAAGCTGGTGGCGCGCGTGGTGGACACCCTCACCCGCTGGGGCGTCGAGGGCGGCTACTTCGCCACGGACGTGGACAAGGAGACCTTCCACGCCGAGCTGACGCACCTGCTCCTGCGCCAGAAGGCCTCGTTCAACTCCCCCGTCTGGTTCAACGTCGGCGTGGAGGCGCAGCCCCAGTGCTCGGCGTGCTTCATCAACAGCGTGGATGACTCCATGGAGTCCATCCTCACGCTGGCCCGTACGGAGGGCATGCTCTTCAAGTACGGCAGCGGCACCGGCAGCAACCTCTCCACCATCCGCGGCAGCAAGGAGCTGCTCGCGGGCGGAGGCACCGCGTCCGGCCCGGTGTCGTTCATGCGCGGCTTCGACGCCTTCGCCGGCGTCATCAAGAGCGGCGGCAAGACGCGCCGCGCGGCGAAGATGGTCATCCTCAACGCGGACCACCCGGACGTGCTCGAGTTCATCCGGTGCAAGTCCGCCGAGGAGAAGAAGGCCTGGGCCCTCATCGAGGCGGGGTATGACCCGTCCTTCAACGGTGAGGCCTATGCCTCGGTGTTCTTCCAGAACTCCAACAACTCCGTGCGCGTCACCGACGACTTCATGAAGGCCGTCGTCTCGGATGGTCCCTGGCAGACGCGCGCCGTGCGCGACGGTGCGCCCCTGGACACCTACCGGGCGCGGGACGTGTTCCGCGAGATCGCCGAGGCCGCGCACCTGTGCGGTGACCCGGGCATGCAGTTCGACACCACCGTCAACGGCTGGCACACGTGCTCGGCCACCGCGCGCATCAACGCGTCGAATCCGTGCTCCGAGTACATGTTCCTGGACGACTCGGCGTGCAACCTGGCGTCGCTGAACCTGATGCACTTCCGCGACATCGCGGGTGACTTCGACGTGGCCGCCTTCAAGCACGCCGTCGACGTCATGCTCATGGCGCAGGAGATCATCGTCGGCTTCTCGCGCTACCCCACCGAGCGCATCGCCAAGAACAGCCACGACTACCGGCCGCTAGGGCTGGGCTTCGCGAACCTGGGCGCGCTGCTGATGGCGTCGGGCCTGCCGTATGACTCGGATGCGGGCCGCAACTACGCGGCCGCCATCACCTCGCTGATGTGCGGCGAGGCCTACGCGATGAGCGCGCGACTGGCCGAGAAGCAGGGCCCCTTCGCCGGCTACGCGAAGAACGCCGAGCCCATGCTCGGTGTCATCCGCAAGCACCGCAAGGCCGCCTACAGCGTCCCCCAGGCGGGCGTCACGGCCGACCTGCACGCCGCGCAGAAGGCCGCGTGGGACTCGGCGCTCGCCCTCGGTGAGGTCCATGGATTCCGCAACAGCCAGGTCACCGTGCTCGCCCCCACCGGCACCATCGGCTTCATGATGGACTGCGACACCACCGGCATCGAGCCCGACATCGCGCTCATCAAGTACAAGAAGCTGGTCGGCGGCGGGATGCTGAAGATCGTCAACCAGACGGTGCCCCAGGCGCTCGAGAAGCTGGGCTACCCCCAGACTCAGGCCCAGGACATCGTCGCCGCCCTGGACAAGGCCGACACCATCGAGGGCGCGCCTCACCTCAAGCCCGAGCACCTGTCCGTCTTCGACTGCGCCTTCAAGCCCGCCAACGGCTCACGCAGCATCCACTGGATGGGCCACATCCAGATGATGGAGGCCTGCCAGCCCTTCCTCTCCGGCGCCATCTCCAAGACGGTCAACATGCCGTCGGACTCCACCGTGGAGGACATCGAGAAGGCCTACATGGAGTCGTGGAAGCGTGGCCTGAAGGCCGTCGCCGTCTACCGAGATGGCTGCAAGCGCACCCAGCCGCTCAACACGTCGAAGGCCGGCGTGAAGGACACGCGCAAGGCCGAGGCGGCCCCTGTGGTGGAGCCGGCCGTGAAGCCGGAGCCTCGCGCGGTGCGCCGTCGCCTGCCGGACGAGCGCCGCTCCATCACCCACAAGTTCTCGATTGGCGGCCACGAGGGCTACCTCACGGTCGGCATGTACGAGGATGGCTCGCCGGGCGAGCTGTTCATCGTCATGGCGAAGGAGGGCTCGGTGGTCAGCGGGTTGATGGACAGCTTCGCCACCAGCATCTCCCTGGCGCTCCAGTACGGCGTCCCGCTGAAGGTCATGGTGGACAAGCTGAGCCACACCCGCTTCGAGCCGAGCGGCTTCACGGGCAACCCCGCCATCCCCATCGCCAAGTCCATCACCGACTACATCTTCCGGTGGCTCGAGCTGAAGTTCCTGCCGAGCGAGGACCTGGTGGAGGACGCGGTCCTGTCCCCCGCCGATGGCGCGTCCAAGCAGCCCGCCCTGCCCGCCCAGGCGGCCTCGCTGTCGCTCCCGTCGACGAACACGCGCGCGACGTGGCTCAACCAGGCGGATGCCCCGCCCTGCCACACCTGCGGCGCCATCATGGTCCGCAGTGGCGCTTGCTATAAGTGCGGCAACTGCGGCGCGACCAGCGGCTGCAGCTGAACCTCACGCGATGAGCTGAAGCACTCGAGGGCTCCGGAGCGCTGCTTCCGGGGCCCTCTCTGTTCGTGCGCTCGCGGCGGCTGCCACGTGGGTGGCGCGGTACGCCCGCCGCCGAGCTCGCTTGGGGTGCGCGAGGTCCGTGGATGCGGGACCTCGCGCGGGAGCGGACGATGCGTGGCTCAGTCCGCCCGGGTCGCGGGCAGCCGGTCGTAGACCTCCGAGGCCTTCGCGGACACTCGCGTCAGCTCGTCGAGCGTCGTGGTGGCCACCTGCGCGCCTCCCGAATCCGCGACGACGAACGCCACGGGACGCCCACGGGCGCGGATGGGGACGACGAGCAGGTGTGACGTGGGACCACCGAGCGCGGCGAAGATGGCCTCGTCCTGGACGCAGGACGGAGCATCGAAGCTGCTGGGCCCCAGCTGGCCGAGCGCGGACACGAGCAGCGACGGGGCCTCCAGGTCCACCTTGAGCGAGGCCACCGCGGGGCTGTCACTCCCCGGCCCCCATGCATGGCCGACGCGCACGAGCCCGAAGCTCTCCCCGAGCAGGAAGGCTCGCTGGAATCGACCCGCGCAGTAGGCGATCAACACCTTGCCGAACACGCCTTGTGAGCCGACGTCATCGAGCGCCGTGAGGACCTGATCCGCGGAGACCCTGGGGCCGTCGGGGCTCGCGTCTGGAATGGACTCGTCCGCGGCGGCCAGCAGCGTCGTCAGTGCCTCCGAGGGAGCACGGGCCTGGGGCTGCCAGGGCTGCTGGATGAAGTCCCAGGCGGAGGCGAGAGGAAGCTCCGTGGTGGCGCCCGCTGGCGCCGCCGGACGAGCGTTGCCCTCGAGGTCCACCGCGCGGTCCTCCCACGTGTTCTCCGCCGAGTGACCGATGGTTCCGTTGCCTTCGGCACCCTGCCACCCGACGAACTCCCACGTGGACGCGAGCTGCATCGGCGCATCGTCCGCCGCTGGAAGTTCGTCCAACTCGATGGCCGCGCGGCGCAGCGGGACGGGCCTGGGGGGCGGCGCAGAGGGCGTGGGCTCCGCGTCGGGCACCTGGGGCTCGCGCAGGGCAATCACCTCGACACCCGAGTGGGGACTGGGTGACGGTGGATCCACGGGAGGCGAAGCCACGGTCGCGGAGCCGGAGGATTCACCGTGGGATGCGAGCATCGTCCCCGCGGCCTCGAGGGTCAGGGTCTCCCCCACGTCGCCCTCGACGGGCAGGGAGGACGACGCACCCGCGTCACTCGCGGAGGCTGGCGTGTCCTGGGCAACCTGGCTCGCGTCACCGAGCGTTGCCTTCATGAGCTTCCAGTGTTCGACCGACGGCGCTTCCGTGCTGTCGGATGCGGAGGCGCCCGAGTGCTCGGCCTCGGGGACCTCCGGTGACGACGGGACCTCGGCGTGAGGCTTCACCTCGGTTTCGTCAAGGTAGGCCACCGCGGAGGACGACTGGACCGCGGGAGCGCTCGACGTCTCCGCGTTGCGCGTCTCTGACGCGTCGCTCGATGGCGCGGCGGTCTGGAGCGCTCGTGCAGCCGACCCGGTGGTCGATGCGAGAGGCACCTCAGGCGCTGCGCTGTCATCGGACTGCGTGGAGGTGGAAGGGGCCTCAACGCTCGGCTCGAGCCCGGAGACCTCGCTGGAAGACCGCGCGACGGTTTGGGACGGCTCGTCGACAGCTCGGCGCTCTTCCGGCGTGGTCCTCGCCTCTCGCGCGGCAGGCTCCACATCCACGGAAGCCCCCGTGACCTTCGACTCCGGCTGCGCGACATCACCCCAGTCATCAAGCGGGCTCGCGTCCTGGCCGGTGATGCGGCCGTCCGCCCCGGAGACACCCTCCGCCACGTGATGCGCTGAAGGCGCACGGTCGGAAGCCGTGGCGCTCGACTCGACCTCGACCGTCTGGAGCGAACGACCCTGCGCTGTCTGCGATTCGACCGCGAACGGCGCGGAGGCAATCACCGAGGCGAGGGCCACGTCCGAAACCGTCTCGACACCCGCTGGTGCGGCCCCGTCCAGCGTCGGCGCGTCGGAGCCGGTGGTGGACGGCGCCACCACCGCGTCCTCCCTGACATCTTCAGGAGTGGAGAGCCGAACCGCCTGGGCATCCTCAGACGACGGTGCGGCTGCGTCCGCGGGAGCGACGTGTTCCTCGAGTCGGGCGGGGACCGGCACATCGGTCGTCGCAGCCGCGCCCTCTCCTTCGAGCGGGTGGGCCGCGCGCGACGTGGCACCGGCCTCATTCGATGAGGCGGGCTCAACCACATCAACCAGCGCGTTCTCACGTGCCTCGATGCGTTCGTCCACCACACCGGGTTGCGCGAGGTGCGTCTGCGATCCGCTCAACGGCTCAGGGCTCTTGGCGACGGTCTCGTGCGAGGCGACTTCGTCGCTCGGCGCAGGCTCGGTTCGAGCACCCGCGTCACCCTCACTCCACGGTGACTCGGAGACGTCGGACGTCGTGGCCTGCGGCGACTTCTCCGTGGCACGTTCCCGAGAAGAGAGTTCCTCCTCCGACACGCCACCCCGTGTCAGGTCGCTCGCGGCGTCGACGTTCAGCGCTGGAGCCGAGCCCGCTGCCGCCGGAGGACTCGCTGCGGCGACCGCATCGTCCAGACTCTCCGTGTTCGACGACGCGAGTCCCGCCACCTGCGCAGGCCCATCGTCGAGAGCACCCAGCGCCGCTGGAGAGACGTCACGTGCGGCTGCCTCGCGAACCGACGAGACCTCGGAGGCCTTCGCGGGCCCAGCGTCGAGAGCGCTGTGCCCCGCTTGAGAGACAGCAGGTGCTCCTCCCTCACGAACCGCGGAGACCACGGAGCCATCCGAGGCTTGCGCCTTGCTGCCTTCGCGAGCGCTGAGCACCTCGCCGGAGACTTCGAGCGCACCTCCATCAAGAAGCGCTCCGGCCACGGAGACATCCGGGCCCGAGGCGGACTTGCTGTCCTCCGTGGAGAGAGTCTCCGGACCCGACTCAGACTCCGCGCGCGCATCGAGCGCGCTCGGAGGAGCTCGCGAGACATCGCCGACCGAAGGTGTTGCCGGTCCGATGCTCGACGGACCGGAGCTGGCGGCCGAGTGCGGTGGCGCTCCTCTTGGCGCCATCCCCGGAGGTTGTGGCGCGACGATTCCCTTCATGCCCGGAGGCGGCTGCCCCATCGGCGGTCGCGGCGCTGCACCGCCCACTTCGGGATTCATGCCGCCCATGGGCTGGGGCGGACGCACCGTTCCTGGAGGCGGTGGCGCTCCGGGTCCTCCGGACATCGAGGGAGGTCGTCCCCCTTGCATTCCGGGAGGCATCGCACCCTGCGGTGGTCCGGGGACCGTGGGGAAGCCCGTTCCCGAGGGAGGGCGCGCACCCGACATGCCTGGAGGCACCGGGCCTTGTGGGGCCCCCAAGCTCGGCATGCCTGGGTTCGAAGGACGCGTCCCCACGACACCGGGAGGCACTGGCCCCTGCGGTCCCGGACCGCCCGCTCCCTGCGGAGGACGAGGTCCCATCCCAGGAGGCACAGGCCCGGGCACCGTGGGAACTCCCGTACGCGACGGAGGCCGTGCCCCCGTCATCCCAGGAGGCACGGGCCCCGACGGAGGCCGAGCGTTCATCATCCCAAGAGGTGCGGAGCCAGGTCCCCCCATCGCCCCCGGAGCAGGCACGGCCCCAGGCATCGGCGGCGCCCCGCCCACTCCCTGCGCGGGTCTCGCCACCATTCCAGGTGGCAGCCCCTGACCTCCCGCTCCAGGTCCCCCCGGAACAGGAGGCCCGCCCTGAACGGAAGGCATGCCGCTGCTCGACGGAGGCCGGGCCCCCATCATTCCAGGGGGCCCACCAGGTCCACCGGCGACAGGTCCACCTCCAGGCGCCCTGGGCGGGACAGCCCCCTGCACCGAGGGCACTCCACTGCTCGAGGGAGGACGCGCACCCGGCGTCCCAGGCGGCCCCACGGGGCCCGGTCCACCCGGCATCCCTGGATGCACAGGGCCAGGAACCGCGGCCATGCCCGCGCTCGACGGAGGTCTCGCTCCGCTCATCCCAGGAGGAACAGGTCCCTGCGCACCGGGCACGACGGGAATACCCACCCCCGATGGCCGAGCACTCGCGAGCCCCGGCGGGACAGCCCCTGGGCCACCCGGCGCGCCGGTGTTCGGAGGAGGCCTTGCACCTGGCGCGGCGGCGGTTCCCCACCCCGGTGACGCAGGCGGCTTCGCGCCTTGAGGCCCCGCGGACGGAGCAACCACCGGAGCTCCAAGGCCCGGCTGCGGCCGCGCTCCCGGTCCCGCCACGGGCCCCGGAGGCACCGTCCCCTGCGTCGCCACGGCCGGCTCGGAAATGCCACCCGCGGCAGCGGACGGCCGCGCCGCAGATCCCATCCCCGAAGGAACCCCACCCTGCGGTCCCGAGGCAGCCGCCTCCACGACTCCACCGGGAGCAGACGGCGATCTCGCGGCCATCGCCGGAGACACCGGCGCCTGCGGCTCCACGGGTGCGCCTCCGGCTCCAGGTCCACGAACCGGAGGCAGCCCCGCGCCACCAGGCCCCACCGCCCGGGCCAACCCCGGAGGTTGGACCGGAGACCACTGCCCCGCGGACTGTCGCGACACCATGCCCGGCGGTTGAGCGGATGGTCCCCCCTGTCCCTCGGGGTTGCCGGCGAGCACCGGGCTCCTCGGGGCGGGAGTCTCCACCACCTCCTCCATCACCCCTTCGAGCACCTCCTCGGTGTCCACCACATCGAGCTCCTCGGTGGGCTCGATCTCCTCCGCCGCCTCGAACTCCTCCTCGGGCTCGATCTCCTCCGCCTCCTCAATCGGCGCGGGAGGAATCGCTGGAGCCAGCCGAGGCGGCTCCGCCGGCGCGAGCCGAGGCGGAGGCCCCGACGGCCGAGCCCCTCGCGCCGCGTCCACGGACACCAACTGGGGCGGCTCCGGAGGCCGGGCCGACGCCGCGGGCCCCAGCACCGGTGGCCCGGACTTCGTCACCACCGCCGCGGGCGCCTCCGACGCATCCCCCAGCAGCCCCCCCGTCGGCGCCAGCACCGGGCTCGCTCCCGTCCACGGCGTCTCTTCCGTCGTCGCGTCGTCGGAGTCGTCACTCAGGAACTGCCCGGGCGCCAATCCACCGAACATCCCCTCCGTCCCCGGAGCGGCCCGCACGGGCGCGGGCGGGGGCGGAGACTCGGGCTGCGCCACCACCCCGCCCCGCGTCTGCACGGGCGCAGCCGCGGGACGAGGCGGCGGCGCCGGAGCCAACCGCCGGGCCGTCGCCATGCTCAACGAGCGCGACTCGCGCCGGATGCCATAGCGCTGGGCCTGGTAATGGAACAGCCGCAGCTCGGGTGTGATGTGCGGGAGGATTCGCAGGCCCGTGATGAACCCCAGCGCGTCCGTGTGCTGGATTTCGAAGGGGCTCGCCATGGCCACCCTCAGCCGGCGCCCCTCCTGTCCCAGCGGGAAGGCCAGGTGCTTCTCCGCGAGCGCCGCCGGAAGCAACGTGAGCGTCGCGTCCGTGACGGCCTCGAAGTCGGCCTCCTGCGCCACCGGGTAGCGGGTCTGCTCCCCCAGCACCATCGCCAGCGTGTCGATGTCCAGCATCTCCAGCTCGACGAGGATGGAGCCCAGCCGCCCACCGTAGATGAGCTGTGCCTTCAGGGCTTCGTCGAGCTGCGCCTGCGAGAGGAGGCCCTTGCGGACCAGGATTGCTCCGAGCTTTTCGGCCATGCCCCCCGGAGTCTAGACGGCTTCGCCCCACACCGGACCGGCCCCCGTGCGCCCTCGCGTCATTTCGCCCAGGTCCGCGGGTACCTCGCACACAACCCGGCGGCAACAATCGCGCTCCGTGTGAAATCAGACGGGCGCCCAACCTGCCTGCCCTCCCCCCAAGACAGTGTCAGTTCCGCGTCCAGGACCCTTGCTCCCGGCAAACGCCGCCAGGCCCACATCCCATCGCCTTGTTGCAACCGGGTACTCAACTGCGAATCGGGGCCCTAAGTGACAACCGCTATAACGGTGCGTGCAGCCCACGCTGCGAAGTCCCATCCCCTGCAGGAGAACCGATGAAACGATTCCAGCTCGCAGGTCTCGTCGCCGCGCTGTCGCTCAGCGCGCCGGCGGCGCTGGCCTCGGCGCCCGTGTGTGAGGCGAGCGTGTCGCCCGCCTCCCAGCGCGCCACGAAGGTCGGCGAAGACGTGCACCGGCGTTTCGAGTCGGCCCATCCCTACGCCACCCCGGAGCTGCGCACACGAAGCGGTCCGCTCCACACCGACGTCATCACCCACCCGGGGGCCGCGTACATCGCCGCGCACTTCGAGCGGCTGGAGCTGGCGGAGGGCGACTTCGTCGTGGTGCGCGCCCCGGACGGCTCGCGCTCCAAGCGCTACGACAACCGCCACCCGGGCGCTCGCGACGGCTTCTGGGCCCTGCACATCCCCGGCGACACGGCCATCATCGAGCTGCACAGCGCGGACCACCCCGGCCGCCAGGGCATCCTGAACCAGCACGGCTACAGCATCGACCGGTTCGCGCGCGGCTACACCAACGAGGAGATGGGCTTCACCTCCGAGCTGAACAAGGCCGTGTGTGGCGCGGACGACTCGCGCTGGGCGCCCTGCTACGCCGCCAGCGACCCCGCCATCCACGGCCGCGCCCGCCCCGTGGCGCGCCTGCTCATCGGTGGTTCCAGCGCGTGCACCGGTTGGCTCGTGGGCAGCCAGGGCCACGTCATGACCAACCAGCACTGCATCGCCACCGCGAGCGACGCGCAGAACACCGACTTCGAGTTCATGGCGGAGGGCTCCAGCTGCGCCACGAGCTGCGGCAGCTGGTTCGGCTGCCCCGGCCACGTCATCTCCGGCGGCACCCTGGTCCAGGCGGACGCGCCCCGTGACTACGCGCTGGTGCGGCTGGCGGTGAATCCCACCAACAGCTTCGGCTACCTCCAGCTTCGCGGCTCGGGCGCGGTGGTGAACGAGCGCATCTACGTCCCGCAGCACCCCGCCGGGTACGGGAAGAAGATCGCCGTCGCCTCCACGGACGCCTCGGACGCGTCCGGCTTCGCGGAGGTCTACAGCCTCAACGAGCCGTCCTGCCAGTCCGGCGGCCCCAACGACGTGGGCTACTTCGCGGACACGCAGGGCGGCTCCTCGGGCTCGCCCGTGATTGGCCACGGCGACCACCTGGTGGTGTCACTGCACCACTGCGCCAACTGCCCCAACCGCGGCGTGCCCATCCAGGCCGTCATCAGCCATCTGGGCGCGAACCTGCCCACGTGCGCCCTGCCCGCCGCCGGCTGCCCCAACCCGAACGGGGACGGCACACCGCCCCCGGAGGAGCCGCCTCCGCCGGCCAACTCCTTCGCGTACACGGCCTCCAACACCAACGACGCCCAGCAGAACACGGCGAACAAGCGCATCGCCCTCACCGCCGGCCAGACGCTCACCGTGGCCACCTGCGGCCTGACGGGAGCGAAGACCTCCGGGGACACCTATCTGCGCCTGCACAACCCGTCCGGCGCCTCCGTGGCCGCCAACGACGACGCCTGTGGAGGCCGCGGCTCCAGCATCACCCACGTCGCCACCGCCACCGGAGAGTACGAGGTGCGCGCGGGCTGCTACGCCAACGGGAGCTGCGGCGGCACCGTGGTGTGGGAGGTCTCCGGCGGAGGCAATCCCCCCACGCCCCCCACCTCCGGCACCTTCCAGTACAACGGGACGAACACCGACAGCGCCCAGCGCAACACCACCAACCGGGATGTCGTCGTCGCCGCGGGCCAGACGCTCCTGGTGGCCACCTGCGGCCTGCCGAACACGTCCTTCAGCGGGGACACCTTCCTGCGCCTCTACGGCAACGGGGCGCAGGTCGCGGCGAACGATGACGCGTGCGGGGGCCGGGGCTCCAGCGTGAGCTACACCGCCACCGCCAACGGTACGGTCCAGATTCGCGCGGGCTGCTACACCAGCGGGACGTGCAGCGGCACGGTGGTCTGGAACCTCCAGTAGCGCGGGTCCGGTTCCACGGTGCGTCGGGCTCTCGGAATTCCACGGCCCGGCGCGGCCCCGGGCCTCGGATTTCCGAGGCCCGCTCGCCCTCCCGACGTCAGTAGGCGTTCTTCGAGAGGAAGCCGCCCAGCGCGGTGCGCACGAGGATCTTCAGGTCCATCAGGAGCGACCAGTTCTCGATGTAGTACAGGTCGTACTCGATGCGCTTCTCGATGCACGTCTGGCCGCGCAGGCCGTTGATCTGCGCCCAGCCGGTGATGCCCGCCTTCACCTTGTGCCGCAGGTGGTAGCGCGGAATCTGGCGCTTGAACTCCTCGATGAAGACGGGGCGCTCGGGGCGAGGGCCCACGAGGCTCATGTCCCCCGTCAGCACGTTGAAGAACTGCGGCAGCTCATCCAGCGAGTACTTGCGCAGGAACGTGCCGATGACGGTGCGGCGCGGGTCGTCCTTGCGCGCCATCATCGCCCCGGAGTGCTCGGCGTCCACGCGCATGGTGCGGAACTTGAGGATGGAGAAGGTGCGCCCGTCCATCCCCATGCGCTCCTGGCGATAGAGCACCGGCCCGCGGCTGGTCAGCCGCACGGCGATCGCGGTGGCCAGGATGAGCGGCGAGGTGGCGAGGATGGCCAGCAGCGAGAAGAGGATGTCGAACGCCCGCTTGGCCACCCGGCTCCAGCCCTCCATCGGGTCGCCCTGCAGCCGGATGATGGGCAGGCCGCCGAACTCCTCCAGGCCGCCGTACAGGGTGATGTACTGGTAGAGGTCCGGGACGACGCGGACGTCCACGGTGCGCAGCGCCAGCTGCTCCATGAGCTGCTTGACGTGGGCCTGCTCCTGCAGCGGCAGCGCGAGGATGACCTGGTCCACCGGGTGCGCGTCCAGCACGCGCTCCACGTCGCCCACGTGGCCAATCACGCGCACGCCGTTGACGTACTGGCCCACCTTCTCCGGCCGCAGGGACAGCAGGCCCGTCACCCGGAAGCCCAGCTCCTTGTGGACCTCCACCGTCTCCACCACGCGCTGACCCAGCTCCCCCGCGCCGATGACGAGGATGGACTTGAGGTTGTGGCCGCGCCGGCGCACCTCGCTGAGCACGTAGCGGAACGCCAGCCGGCTGCACGTGACCAGCACGAAGGCGTAGACGACGAAGATGACCAGCGTCAGGCGCGAGTAGCGCTCACGCACGAAGTAGGTCACCGCCACCAGGATGAGCGTCGCGGTGATGGTGGACTTGAAGACCTCGAACACCTCACCGGTGTTCGTCCGGGAGCGGATGGCCGCGTACAGCCGCGACTGCTTGAAGGTCACCGGGAAGATGACCAGCAGCATCAGCAGGAAGACGAACGAGTCCTCCCAGGGAGGGATGCCCTCCGTGACGGGGACGACGCCCGAGAACCGCGTGGCGTACGCCAAGGCGAACGCCAGCGCGAGCATCACCATGTCCGCGACAACCTTGATGGACGTGTAGAAGCGCTGGAGACGACTGAACACGCCTGGACTCCTGTAACCTGGTCAACGGGGCGCCACCCCACTGCAAGACTCGCACCCTGGTCCGACGAGCACGCGTCCTGCCCGACTCCCTCTGACGAGACGGCCTCCTAACACGGAAAAACGCGTGAAACCAATGGGTTACCTCCGCCCCGGCTGGACAATGGTGGGCAGAGGACACGGCCCGTCGATGAAAGACGGAGGTGGGGATGACAGCCGCGTCACACCGCCGTGGCGCGGGTTGTGGATTTCGTCGACAGGCTGAGGAGCGACTCCACTTCGCGGAGCATCGCCTGCTGGAAGGACTGGCGGCTGAAGCGCTCGGCCCGCGAGCGCGCCTCTCGGGGACTGAAGCTCGCTTCCCAGGAATCGAAGCGGCGGACGGCCTCCGCCAACGACGCGGGTGTCTGTTCTGAAAAGAACAGTCCGGTGCGGCTGTTCACCGTCTCCAACGCGCCGCCCTTGGCGAAGGCGATGACGGGGCGGCCGGTGGCCTGGGCCTCCAGCGGGGTGATGCCGAAGTCCTCCTCGGGCGTGAAGATGAGGGCGCGGGCGTCCCGGTACAAGGACGGCAGGGCGTCATCGGAGACGTTGCCCAGGAAGCGGATGTTCGGCGGCGGCGCGCCGGAGGTGAGCCGCGCGGCCTCCTGGCCGGTGCCCACCACCCAGAGGGGAACGCCCAGCTCGCGGAAGGCCTCGAGCGCGATGTCCAGCCGCTTGTAGGGCGCGAAGGCGCCGAGCCACAGGAAGTATCCGCCGCGTCCCCCGCCCTCCAGCGGCGACCGGGTGAAGCGCTCCAGGTCCACCGGGGGATGCACCACGGTGGCCTCGCGTCCCCAGAAGCGCTGGAGCTTGCCGGCGACGTGGTGGCTGTTGGCCACGAAGCGGTCCACACGCGCCGCCGAGGCACGGTCCCAGCGCCGCAGCCAGGGCCGCACCGCGTGCGCCGCCGCGCGCACGGGCAGCCGGGCGCGGCCGGGGCCGAAGTAGTCGTCGAACAAATCCCACATGTACCGCATGGGCGCGTGCACGTAGCTCAGGTGCGGCACCCCCGCGGGCGCGCGCAGGCCCTTGGCCACGCAGTGGCTGGAGGACAGCACCAGGTCGTAGTGCCCCTGGAGGCGCAGCGACTCGATGGCCTGGGGCATCAGCGGCAGCAGGTGCCGGTAGCGGGTGTGGACGCCGGGGATGTGCTGGAGGAACGAGGTGAAGATGCGCCGGGATTCGATGGCGGGGGACTGGGTGCCCGGCTGGTGGATGAGGGTGTAGATGTCCGCGTCGGGCAGTGCTTCGCAGAGCGCGTCGAGCACGCGCTCCCCCCCGCGGTGGGTGACCAACCAATCGTGGACCAGGGCGACCTTCACGAGGGCGGCTTCTAGCACCCCCCATGCCGTGCACGGCCAGCAACATGAAGCAGGTGGCTGCCTGCCCCCACGAGGGCCGCGCGTGTGGTACGCGGGAAGCGTGGCTCAAGTCCTCCTCGACCTGCGCATGGTGCGCGGCCGGCTGCATGGAATCGCTCGCTACGCGCTGGAGCTGGCGCGACGTGTGCCGCTCCTCGCGCCGGACCTTCGCTTCTCCGCGCTGGTGCCACCCGAGGGGCTCCCCTCGGGCCTGGGGGTGCTCGCGCCCCGGATGCCGCTGCACCGCTCGCTCGCGGGCTTCCTCTCGCCGGTGGAGCAGGCCGCGCTGGCGGCGGAGCTGACCAAGCTGTCACCGGACGTCTTCCACGCCACGTCGTTCTCGCTGCCGCTGTTCTGGCGCGGTCCGCTGGTCGCCACGCTGCATGATGCCAACCACCTCGCGCTCGCCCACGAGTACACGCCGGCGCAGGCGCTCTACTACCGGCTGGTGGTGGGCCCCCGCGCGAGGCGGGCCTCGGCGCTGGTGACGGTGTCCGAGTTCTCCCGCGAGGAACTCGCGCGGCACCTGGGGCTGTCGCCGTATCGGCTGCAGGTGATCCACAACGGCGTGGACCCGAGCTTCCAGCCGCCGTCCCCGGTGGAGGCCCGCGCGTTCCGCGAGCGGCACGAGCTGCCCGCGCGCTACGTGGCCGCGGTGGGCAACGCGAAGCGGTTCAAGAACCTGGAGCTGCTGCGCCACTTCGCCGCGGACCTGCCGGTGCCCATCGTCCTGCTGGCCGGCAAGGGCGCGGTGGCGCACGAGCTGGGTCTGCACGAGAACGTCCTGGACCTCGAGGAGCTGCCCGAGTCGCAGATGCCGCTGTTCTATGGCGCCGCGGCGGCGCTGCTGTTGCCCTCGAAGTACGAAGGCTTCGGGCTGCCCGCGCTCGAGGCGATGGCGACCGGGTGCCCGGTGCTCGCGGCGGACGCGACGGCGCTGCCCGAGGTGGTGGGAGGCGCGGCGTTGAGACTGCCTCCGGATGACCCGGACGCCTGGCGCGAGGCGACGCTGCGAGTCCTGCGCGACGATGCGCTGCGCGCGGAGTTGATGGAGCTGGGGCGAGAGCGCGCCGCGCGCTTCACCTGGGACGAGTGTGCTCGGCGCACCGTCGCCGTGTACCGGCGCGCCCTCGAGAACCGCGCACCCTCGGTGACCTGAAGGCTCGGCTCACGTCACGCATGCACGTCGCCTCCCGCGTGCGACGCCGCCTGGTCCTCACGCGGACTCGAAGCGATTCATGGCGCGAGCCATGGATAAGCCCTGACACGCGACGACGCGCGGCTCGCGTCAGGCCGGGGCAGAGCGGCGACACGAAGCGCCGCCTGGTCCTCACTCGTGCGCGGCGGGCGCCGGCTCGGCGGGCCGATGTGGCGCCGCGCCGCGAAGCACCCCACTCCCCTCACACAACCCCAATCCCCATACGAGCGCGAACGACAGGTGCACGCTGGAATGGAACGGCAGGTAGTGCACGAGCGCGAGGATGTGGAAGCCCACGAAGGACAACAGCGCGCCGGTGGCCGCGATCGACCCGGCGCGGTGTCGACGGATGAGCGCCCAGCCCAACAGGCCGTGCACGGTGAGCATCAACACCAGCCCCACCAGCCCCGTCTCGGCCCACACCGTGAGCCAGAGGTTGTGCGAGTCCGTGGCCAGCAGGTCCGTGATGCCCGACTCGTCCTGCCGCGCGAGCACCGCCGCCTTGTGGTTGCCGAAGCCCACGCCCACCCAGGGGTGGTCCTGGACGAGGCTCCAACCCACCGTCATCGCCAGCTCGCGCTCGCCGCCGTAGATGTTGTCCACCGCCTTCCCCAGGCGCGCGCGCCACGCCGGAGACGCCAGCACCACGACAATCAGTCCGGCGATGAGCCCCAGCCCCACCCTGCGCGCCATTCCGCTCACGAGCAGCAGCAGCGCCACCACGCTCACCATCAACGCCGCGCCGAGCGCCGCGCGCGCGAACGCGTTGTAGATGGACACCAACATGCCCAGCACCACCACCCCCGCCAGCAGCCGACGGCGCGCGACCTCGGAGCCTCCGAGGATGGCCAGCGCGGGCCCCAGCGCGGCGATGGCGCCGTGCGCGAAGCGCAGCCGGTGGAAGAAGATGCCGCCCGCCGCGTAGCGCGGTGAGGCCTCCGTGCCGAAGTTCTCGTGCAGCCGGGCCAGGTTCAGCTTCAGGAACGCGGGGGGCTCCCAGGGCCAGCGCACGCGGTTCTGGAAGACGCCCAGGCCCGCCGCGAACAACCACCCGCCCAACACCGTCCCGGCAAGCGCCAACCAGGGCACCCCCACCGAGCCCACGCACGCCACCGCCGCGCCCGCCACCGAGTCGAGCACCTGCCCGTAGCGAGAGCTCCGCGGCCACGCCGCCGCCGCGCCCGTCATGAGCGCGAGCGCGGGCGACACCACCTGCCACCCGCACAAGGCCACGCTCGCCAGGACATACGCGCGCACGTCCCTGGCGAGCACGAGCCTCCGCTTCACCAACAGCACCAGCGAGAGCAGCACCGCGGCGGACGCGGCCACCTGCAGCACGACCTCCGCCAGCACGAGACCCACGGCCCAGGCGAGCAGCACTCCGGCCACGACGCGACGAAGAAGAATCTCCAGCCGGGGCTGGGAGGGTTGGTCCATGAGGAGGTTCACGCTATCTCACGGCGAGCCAGCGACGGGGCACGTGAAGCAACCCCTCCCGACGGAGCCAGAGCGCGGCGGCCACCAGCACGAGGATGACGGGGGGTGTCCACGCCGCCACCGGGGGTGACAGGCGCTCCGTCAGCACCAACGTGCGGCACACCATCATCAGGCCCCACATGCCCACCGCCACGAGCAGGCCCTCGACGATGGCGGCGGTGAGGTGGCCCTTGCGGCTGTTTCGCAGCGCCAGCCCCACCCCCAGCAGCGCGGCCGGCAGCGCCGCCAGCGGATAGGCGAAGCGGTTGTGCAGCGCGAGCTCGAACTGCTTGGTGGCGAGCCCCACCTCGCGCCGGGCGACGATCTGCTCGCGCAGCTCCCGCACGCGCATCTGCTCCGGACGCCCCGGCCGGATGCGGAAGGCCGAGGCGGCGATGCCCAGCTCGTACTCCGCGCTCTGCAGGCTCGTCACCGCCGTGTCCTGCTCCCCGCTGAACGTGCGCTCCACCACGCCCGTCAGTCGCCAGCGGTTGCCGTCCAGCCACTCCATGCGCGCCGCGTCCAGTCGGCTTCGCAGCTCGAACTCGCGCGACAGGGTGAAGATGGACACATCCTGGAAGCCCTCCTGCGCGCTGCCCGCGCGGAGGAAGAAGATGCGGTCGCCTCGGCGGAACCACTGCTTCGGCGTGTAGTAGAAGCGCCAGTCCCCCCAGCGGTTGAAGCGCTGGGTGGTGATTTCGTCCACGCGGCGCCCGGCGTGGGTCGCCACGACCTCGTCGAAGACCACCAGGCCCGAGCAGGCCAACAGGCCGAACGCCAGCACCGGCATGTACAGTGCGGAGGGGCCGAAGGTCAGCGCGCGGATGGCCGTCACCTCCCCCTGCTTGCGCAGCGCGGACACCGTGGTGCCCGCGGCCAACAGCAGCGCGGCCGGCCCCAGCTGCTGGACGGCCATCAGCGCCTTGTAGCCGTAGAGCTTCGCCGCGTCCGTCACCCAGCCCGGGCCCGTGTACGTCTTCGCCCGGTCCACGAAGTCCACCACCACGAACACGAGCACCAGTCCGCCGAGGATTCCCAGCGCGAAGCGCACGTACGTCCGCAGCACATAGCCGAAGAGCGTCAGTCTCACCGGACCGTCCCCGAGCGGCTCACCCGATACATGGCCACCGCCCCCACCACCATGAACACGACGTTGGCCAGCTGTCCCGCGAGCGCCGCCGGCAGCTTGCCCTGCTGCCCCAGCTGCTCGAAGGCCCGGCTGAGCAGGTAGTACAGGACGTAGCCGCCCAGCGTCAGCAGGTAGCCCCACGCCCGGCCCGCCTGACGCCGACCGATGGCCAGCGGCGTGCCCAACAGCGCGAACGCGATGGGCGCCAGCGCGCCTCCCAACCGGCTGTGCAGCGCCATCCGGAAGCCTCGCGCGTCGCCGCCCTGCGCCTCCGCCTCGCTCGCCGCCTGCATCAACTCCACCGGCGTCAGCTCCTCCTTCGCGGAGGTGAAGCGGCCCCGCTTGCCCATGGACGCGCCCACGCCCACGCTGATCTCCGCGCCATCGAAGTGGATGACGCTGTAGTCCTCGCTCGCGCGCCCGGAGCGGTGCACCTCGCCGTCCTCCAGCGCGAAGCGCAGCACCTCGCCGCTGTTCGACGTGCCCACCTGCCCGCGATGCGCCAGCACGAGCAGGGGCGAGCTCGCCTCACGGTCATCGTGCAGCAGCACATTCGTCCACTTGCCGTCCGCGGACACCTTCTCCGCGTACAGCGTCAGGTCACTCAGGTCCTCGTAGAAGGTCCCCGACTTCACGTCGCCCACGACGTTCTTGCGGATGACCTCGCTCACCAGCGCCTTCACGCCGGTGAGCCCCCACGGCTGCGCGGTGGAGGTGATGAGCAGCATGAGCGCGCTGAGCGCCACCGCGATGCCCATGGGCGCCGCGAGCAGCCGCGAGGGCCCCACGCCCAACGCCTGGAGCGCCGTCAGCTCGCGGTCCTCGCCCAGCCGCCCCAGCCCCAGCAGGATGGCCAGCAGGAAGGCGATGGGCAGCGCCATCATCAGGAAGTGCGGCGTCAGGTACGCCACCAGCCGCCCCAGGTCCGTCAGCGTCACGGACGAACCCAAGAGCACGTCCGTGCCCCGCAGGAACTGCATCACGAAGAGCAGCAGGAACATGAAGGCCACCCAGACACCGAGCGGCACCAGCAGCTCCCTGAGCAGATAACGCGAGATGCGCGTCACGACGTCGCCTTCAGCCCCTTCGCGCCGATGTCCCGACGGAAGTGCATGCCCTCGAAGCGGACCGCCTCCACCGCCGCGTAGGCGCGCTCCCGCGCCCGCGCCAGGTCCTCGCCCCGGGCGCACACCGTCAGCACGCGTCCGCCACTGGTCACCAGCGCCCCACCCCGCTCCTCCGCGCCCGCGATGAACACCAACGCGTCCGCCGGCACCGCGTCCACCCCGTCGATGCGCTGCCCCCTGCGCGGTGACTCGGGATAACCCTCCGCCGCCACCACCACGCCCACCGACGCGCCCGACGCGGCCACCAGCGGCCTCGACTCCAGCTGCCCCCGCGCGCACGCATCCACCAGCGGCAGCAGGTCCTCTCCCAGCTGCATCATCAACACCTGCGTCTCCGGGTCTCCGAAGCGCGCGTTGAACTCCAGCACCTTGGGCCCGCTCCGCGTGAGCATCAGCCCCGCGTACAGCACGCCCCGGAACGCCAGCCCGCGCCGACGCAGCACCGCCAGCGTGGGCGCGATGACGCTCTCGCCCACCTCCGCCAGCTGCCGCGCGTCCAGGAAGGGCGCGGGACTGTAGGCCCCCATGCCGCCCGTGTTCGGACCGGTGTCGCCATCCCCCACGCGCTTGTGGTCCTGCGACAGGGGCAGCATCACGTAGCGCTCGCCGTCGCAGAGCGCCATGGCGGAGACCTCCTCGCCCTCGAGCAGCTCCTCCAGCACCATGCGCTGACCCGACGAGCCCAGGGCCGCCACGGCCCGCACCGCCTCGCGCGCGGCCTCCACGTCATGCGCGACGATGACGCCCTTGCCCGCGGCCAGCCCGTCCGCCTTGACGACGATGCGGCCCTGCGCCACCGCGTAGGCCTCCGCCTCCGCCGCGTCCGTGAAGGTCCGGAAGGCCGCCGTGGGCACGCCCGCCTCGGCCATGATCTCCTTGGCGAAGGCCTTGGAGCCCTCGATGAGCGCGGCGCCCGCCACCGGTCCGAAGCAGGCGATGCCCGCCTTCGCCAGCGCGTCCGCCACTCCCGCCACCAGCGGCGCCTCCGGCCCCACCACCACCAGGTCCACCGACTCGCGCTTCGCGAGCGCCACCACCTCGTCCGGAGAGTCCGCCTTCACCGGCACGTTCGTGGCCAGCTTCGCGGTGCCCGGGTTGCCCGGGGCACACCACAGCCGCGTCAGGCGCGGGCTCTGCGACAGCTTCCACGCCAGCGCGTGCTCACGGCCTCCGGAACCCAGCAACAGGACCTTCACATCCACCTCATCTGTCCAACAGGTAGAGCATCCGTTTGGCGGGGAGGTACTCGGGGTCCAACCCCACCACGCTCACGAGTTCCTTGCGCGCCTCGGCTCGCCGCTGCGTGGACTCCAGCTCCGCCAGCCGCACCCTCGCGGACCAGAGCGTGGGAGACAACCCCAGCGCATCGCGCAGCGCGCGCTTGGCGGGCTCCACCTGACGGCCGTCCGCCAGCGCCCAGCCATGCGCCAGGTGCGCCACCGGGTGCTGCCGCCCCGCCGACACCGCGCGCGCCGACAGCGCCCGCGCCTCCGTCGAGTTGCCCTTGCGCGTGGCGATGAGCGAGCGGTACGCCAGCGCGTCCGCGTTGTTCGCGTCCGACTCCAGCACGTCGCGCAGGTGCCGGTCCGCCGCGTCCAAGTCCCCCTGATGGAAGCGCAGGACCCCCTCGTAGAGGGAGGGCGCCGGGTCATCGGGGTTCTGCGCGAGCGCGAGGATGGTGCCCTCCACGCCCTTCACCGTCTCCGCGGGCCGCAGCCAGAAGCGCGTGCTCACCGGCCGGGGCTCCAGCCGCAGCGGGTCCGCCGCCAGGGCCTGCTTCAGCACCCGGAACGCCTCCGTGCTCCGCTTCGCCGCAGCCTCGGCCACGCCCGCCAAGAGCTGCGCGTCCAGCCGCCGCGCATCCAGGCTCGTCGCCGCCTGGAAGCGCTCCAGGGCCTCCAGGGGCTTCTTCTCCAGGAGCAGCAGGCGGCCCTCCAGCACCGCCTCCAGCGCGCGGTCCTCGAGCCGACCCTTGATGCCGTCCAGGTGCTTGCGCGCCCTCGCCGCGTCGCGCTGCTCCAGCGCCACCAGGAAGACCTGCAGGTGCGCCTCGGGCAGCTCCTTCGACAGGCCCAGCGCCTCTTCCGCGGCCTTCACGCCCGCGTCGCTGTTGCCCGCGGCGCGCTCGGCGGCGGCCAGATGCACGAGCACCTGCGCCACGTCGCGATGGTCATGTCGCTCGCGCGTCTTCAACAGCGCCCGCAGCTCTCGCACGCCCGCGGCGGCGTTGCCCTCCGCCTGATAGCGCAGCACCGCGAGCGGCAGCAGCGCCCGCAGCTCCCCGGGGTCCGCCTTCGCGCGCGCCTCGTACAGCTTGCGCGCCTCCTGCGGCTCCCCGACCTCCTGGTAGATGCGTGACGTGGCCGCCAGGCTGTCCCAGTCCCGAGGGTCCGCCGTCAGGCGCTTGCGCAGCGTCTCCAGCGCGAGCTTGTACTCACCCGCGGACTCGTGCGCGAGCGCCCGGTAGTACTGGATGCGCTTGAGGTCCGGGGCGAGCTTCTGCGCCATGCCGAACTGCTGGTCCGCCAGCCCCCCGGACGACGACAGGTAGACGCGGCCCATCACCAGATGCGCCTCCGCCTTCTGCGCATCCGTCGCCTTCGCGTGCGCCAGCGACTCCTCCGCCAGCACCCGGGCCCGCTCTCGCGGCGCGCTCTGCCGCGAGCGCGTCAGCAACAGGTTCGCCTCCGCCAGGAGCAGCTGGGGCACGCGCCCCGCGCGCGACTGGGCGGCCTCGACCAGCTCGATTGCCTCCTTGAAGGCGGTGTCGTCCAACCCCGCGCCGCGCCCCAGCGCGAGCGACTGGACATAGCCCGCGATGGCCTCGTCGCTGCGAGGGTCCAGCAGCAACGCCTGCTGGAAGGACTCCTCGGCTTCCGTGTACGCGGAGCGCTCCTCGCGGGCCAGCTGCCGCCGCCCCTCCTCGAGTCGCTGCGTGCTCGTGCCCTCCAGCTCCAGGTACTTCAGCTTCCAGCGCGGGAGCACCGTCTGGATGACGTCGGGGATGGGCGCCACGGAGACAGGCACCGCGCCGGGCTCCGAGGAGATGCGAGCCACGGGCGCGGGCGGCGAGGTGGGCGCGGGCCCCAGGAAGTCGAGCAGCGGATCCGCTCCCGCCGAGGGCGCCGGCGCGGGCCCGCCCAGGTCGGCGAACGGGTCCACCGGCGGCGCGCTGCTCGGCGAGGGCTCCGGCATCGCACCGAAGTCTCCGAACAGGTCGGCCTCCGGCGCCGCGGCCTTCGCGGGCCGGGCGGGGACGGCGGGCGCCTGCGCGGCGGGCATCGGCGCCGGAGCGCCGAAATCACCGAACAGGTCATCCGCGGGAGGTGGCGCGGAGGCAGCGGCCGCAGCGGGACGTGACGGGGCCGCCGGCGCGTCCTGTGAAGGCACGGCCGAGGGATCCCGCCGGACGAGCTGCAGGTTGCGGCAGCGGGGACATTGCGCGCGGACGCCCTTTGCCGTGATCAGCCGATCATCGATGGCATAGGCGGCGGCGCATTTCTGGCAGACGATGCGCATGAGTCAGTGCCGGAAGTGTCGCACTCCGGTCACCACCATGGCCATCCCATGTTCGTCCGCGGCGGCGATGACCTCCGCATCCCGAACAGAGCCGCCCGGCTGGATGACGCAGGTCGCACCCGCCCGGGCCGCCTCGTCCAGGCCGTCCCGGAAGGGGAAGAAGGCGTCCGAGGCCACGGCGCTCCCCTGGAGGGCCGCTCCGCCGCGCTGCATCGCGATTCGGACCGAGTCCACCCGGTTCGTCTGTCCGCCGCCCTGCGCCAGCAGCTGGCTGCCCGAGGCGAAGACGATGGCGTTGCTCTTGACGTGCTTGCACACCTTCCAGGCGAAGCGCAGGGCGCGCTCCTCGTCCGGTGTGGGAGCCCGCTTGGACACCACCTTCCAGCCCAGCTCCGGCTCCACCGCATCCCGGTCCATCAGCAGCAGGCCCCCGGACACGCTCCGGCCGTCCAACTGGGCCCTCGGCCGCGCGGTCGGAGACGCGAGCGCCGCGCCCGCCTCCAAGAGCCGCAGGTTCTTCTTGGCCGCCAGCACCTGCAGCGCCGCCTGCGAGTACGAGGGGGCGATGACCGCCTCCAGGAAGGTCTCCGCCATCGCCTGCGCCGTGGCCTCGTCCACCTCGCGGTTGAACGCCACGATGCCGCCGAACGCGGAGGTCTCATCCACCGCCCGCGCCGTGCGGTACGCCTTCACCAGCGCGTCATCCACCGCCACGCCACACGGCGTGTTGTGCTTGATGATGACCGCGGCGGGCCGCTCGGCGAACTCGAGCACCAGACCCAGCGCCGCGTCCAGGTCCAGGATGTTGTTGTACGAGAGCTCCTTGCCCTGGAGCACCTTGGCGAAGCCCACCGTCGGCTCCGACGGCGCCGAGTGCTCGCGGTAGAAGGCGCCGCGCTGGTGCGGGTTCTCCCCGTAGCGCAGGTCCTGCGCCTTCTTGAACGACAGCGACAGCTCTCCGGGGAAGGGCTCGCCCGCCTGCGTGGACAGCCACGCGGAGATGGACGCGTCGTAGGCCGCCGTGTGCGCGAACGCCTTGCGCATCAGCTTGCGCCGCGTCGCCTCGCCCACCGCCTTGTGCTGCTCCAGCTCCGCGAGCACCGACGGATAGTCGTCCGGGTCCACCACCACGGCCACGTGGCGGAAGTTCTTCGCGGAGGCGCGCACCATCGCCGGCCCGCCGATATCAATCTGCTCGATGACGTCCGCCTCCGCCGCGCCCGACGCCACCGTCTGACGGAACGGATACAGGTTCACCGCGACCAGGGAGATGGGCTCGATGCCGTGCGCCTTCATCTCCTCGCGGTCCGCCTCCAGCTCCAGGCGGCCGAGGATGCCGCCGTGGATGCGCGGGTGGAGCGTCTTCACGCGGCCGCCGAGAATCTCGGGACTCTGCGTGTGCTCGGACACCTGGGAGGCGGGGATGCCGGCGCCCTTGAGCGCCTCCAAGGTTCCCCCCGTCGACAGCAACCGGAACCCCAGGTGAACCAGCCCCTGGGCGAAGGGAACCAGACCGCGCTTATCGGAAACGCTGAGGAGTGCCAGCACGTGTGCGCCTCGGTGTGCGGGAAGCGGCGGTACTAGCAACCACCCCCTGGGGTGTCAACGCAACACGTCGGCGCGACGTTGGCGGCACCAGGCCGCCGGTCGATTCAGGGCTTGCGGGCCGAGACAGGAGGCTCGGCCTCGGTGGCCTCGCGCAGCTTCATCAGCCCGCGCGTCTCCACCTGACGGATGCGCTCACGGGTGAGGTTCATGATCTCCCCCACCTCCTCGAGCGTGATGCCGCCCTTCTCCGCCACGTCCAGGGCGCAGGTGTGCTCCAGCTCCCAGATCTCCTTGTCCGGGAAGTTGAGCTTGATGGACCCCGTCTCCGGGTTCACGTCCAGATACAGGTTGTGCTTGCAGGAGACGAACATGCACGGACGCGGTCCGTTCACGCAGTCGGCGCGCGTGCGCGGCCGGGTGTCGTCCATCTGCTTGAGCAGGTCCGCCTCTTCCGGGTCCACCTGCCCGGTGAGCCGACGGCGGCGCAAATCACGCGCCATCTCCTTGCGCGACATCGTCTTGGACCGTCGGCGCTCCTGCGCCAGGTCCTCTTGCGCCTGGTCTCCGCCCTCCTCCACTTGCTTCACTTCCGACATGTCCCCTCCACGTGAGGCCAGTCTAACCGGGTCCACCGGTTGCAGGGCCGGCATCTTATTGCGAACTCATCGTTTCGTCTTCGCGTGCGGTCACCGCGCTGCCCAGCCGGGCCACGTCCCGGACCAGATCCTGCGCTCTTTGCCGCAGCGTTGCCAACTCCGCCTCGAGCGAACGTCGATGCTCCCCCCCGAAGGCGCGCTCTCCCAACTCCTCCTGGAGCCCATCCAATAGACCGTCGAGGTCGCGTTCCACCTGGTCGATGTGGTTGCGGTGGAAGACGAAGGACTTCTTGATGTCCTCCAGGGTGTGCCCCTCCGCCATCATCTTCTTGATGACATTGATCCGGCGCACCGCTTCCACGGGGTAGAGCCCCAGGCTCCCCTGGTGCTTCCCCTTCCGCCCCACCCGGCGACTCCTCGGTAGCAACCCCGCCTGGACGTACTTGCGGAAGGTCGCCTCCGACAGCCTCACGCCCCGCGGACGAAAGATTTCAAGGATGGCGCTCGCGGGCAGACCGCCCGCGTTCTCGCGCTCGATCCGAGCAATCTCGTCGGGAGCCAACAGGTCCATCGGTTCCATTGAATATAAGCCACTCAGTAGAGGACACTGAGTGCCAGAAACGACCATTCGGTGTCAAGGCAGACTGCTACAGGGCTGTCGTGCTGTCGGCTGTTCACGCTTTCGAGAAAGACGGCGGGTGCACCCGCGCCCGAGCGAACGGCGCGTCGAGCCGAGTGCGCGCGGACCCGGAGGACCCCTCGGTTTTCCACGAGACGACGCGCGACACGGGGTGACGGGAGACCCGGCGCGCGACCCGGACGCGGAGTGATGCGGACGAAGCGAGGCTCCGTCACGCGTGGCGCGAGGGCGGAACGGGGATGCAGGCGGGCCGGGTCAGCTCACGGCGCGCGGCGGAGACGACGCGATGCTTCGGGGAGCGACGTCGCCGCGAAGGTTCAACGACCGCGCGGCGGTCGGAACTCTCGCGTCACCGTGCCGCCCGCGGAGAGGGTGATGACGAAGAGCTTCTCGCCCGCGGGATGATGGAAGAGCAGCTTATAGGTGCCCGGCGCGAGCTTGAAGGTCGCTCGGCCGGAGACTTCGCCCAGCTTGCGTCCGTCGAGGAAGACCGTGGCATACGGCGTGGCCCTGACGAGCAGCGTGCCCGTGGTCGCGGGGGCCTGCGACGAGGGCTCCGGGACGGAGTCTCCCTTCGAGGGAGTCGGTCCCGCCGCGAGCGCCTCCTCGCGCTTCATCCCCTCGACCTCGGCCTCTGAATCGGCGGACGAGGGCTCCACCACCGGGCCCGCGGCGTCACCGGTCTCCACGTCGGCCTTCGGCGCGGTGGGAGCCTGCCCCGTGCCACCCCGCGCGCTGAACTCGCTCGGCGCGGGAACGGCCTCGGGCGGAGTCTTCACCGCGGAGGTGGAAGGGGTCTGCGTGCCCGTCGGCACCGGGTTCCATCGATCCTGCGTCACCACGATGGCGGACACGAGCAGCGACAGGCCCAGGCTGCCGACGAGCAGCCACGTCCTCGGCCGCCGCGACTTCGAGGTCGAAGCGCTGCCCGGCGAGGAATCGGTGACGGTGGGGACCTCACTGCCCGACAGCGACTGTGGCCCCCCTGCCCGCGCATCGGGCACCGCGACGTGGTGTCCGCCCGTCGAGGTCCGCGCACGGCCCTGGCTCACGTCTCGTTGCGCCCAAGCTCCCGAGCGGTCTCGGTCCAGAGCACCCTCACCGACGGGCTCCGGAGCACCCTCCGGCCCGGGCGAGGATGTCGCCGCCTCCTCGGACGCGTCGGAGACCGCGTCGTCATGCTCCGCGAGGGAGTCCCGTCGCGAGACAGCGGCCACGTCGCCCGGACGGCTCGGCGTCCGAGCGGGCACCGCCGACACGCCGGAGGTCTCCTTCTCGAGCGGCAACGCAACCGAGGGGGTCCCCTCCGGGCGGCTCGGGCGCACCGAGGCCAGCGGCGCGGCCACGGGCGGAAGCGAAGGCGGCGGCGTGGGCCCGCGAGGCACCGGCGACGACGCCACCGCCGGCAGCGGCATCATCGGCGTGGCCATGGGCGGCAACGGGACGAGCGGCGCCTCCATCACGGCCTCGTCGCGCCGGGGCAGCACGAAGGTGGACGCGTCGAAGTCCTCGTCGGGCGAGGACGGCGCCCCACCCGTCCGCCCCGGCCTCATCACCGCGGTGGGCTCCCTGCGCGACGGAGCCAGCGGCGCGACGTCCTCGTCGTCACCCTCGGGCCCCTGCTCGCCCGGCAGCACCTGCGTGCGCTCCTGCACCGCGGGTAGCGCCATGGTGGGCGTCGTGGGGAACAGCCGCCGCAGGAAGCCCGCCAGGTCCGTGTCATCCACGGAGCGGGCGTGCCGCAACACGCACTGCGCCAGGGCGCGCTCCAGCTCTCCCGCCGTCTGGAACCTCGCGGCCGGCTCCCTCTCCAGCGCGCGCATCACCACCGCGTCCAGCTCCTCGGGCACCTCCGGGTTGAGCCGCGCCGGGGGCGGGATGACGCTGTGCTGCACCGCGCGCAGCACCGCCAGCTCCGAGTCCCCGTCGAACAGCCGCCCGCCCGTCAGCATCTCCCACAGCACCACGCCCAGCGCGAACAGGTCCGTGCGCGAGTCCACGTCCTCGCCCCGCGACTGCTCCGGGGACATGTACGCGAACTTGCCCTTGAGCATCCCCGGCTGCGTGAGCTTCTTGCCCGCCTTGGCGATGCCGAAGTCCGTCAGCTTCACCGCGCCGTCGTACGAGAGCAGCACGTTGTGCGGCGTCACGTCGCGGTGCACCAGGTCCAGCGGGTGCCCGTTCACCTTCAGCCGGTGCGCGTAGTGCAGCCCCCGGGCGACCTCCGCGCCGATGTGCGCCACCAGCATCGGCGGCATCGGCTCCATCAGCTCCTTGCACTTGCGCCGCAGCTCCCACAGCGAGCAGCCGCGCACGTACTCCATCGCCAGGTAGTACGTGTCCTCGTGCTTGTCGAAGTCGAAGATCTGCACCACGTTCGCGTGGTTGAGCCGCGAGGCCAGCCGGGCCTCCGCGATGAACATCCCCACGAACTCCGGGTCGCTCGCCAGGAACGCGCGCACCCGCTTGATGACCACTTCCTTCTCGAAGCCCTCCGCGCCCCGGGCGGTGCAGAGGTAGATCTCCGCCATCCCGCCCTCCGCGAGCTTGCGGCGGACGACGTACTTGCCGATCTGCGTACCGGCGAGGAGCGTCAAGGGAGCTTCCGGAGCATGTGCGCTATTCGAACTTCACGCTCACGACGTTCAGGTCGATGGGCTTCACTTCGATACGTCGACTGAGCGTCTTCTTGAGGTCGGGATTGAAGAATTTGCAGTCATAGCTGCCAACGCGCAGCTCTACCGCCTCGAAGGGCGTCTCGCCCAGCTTCTTCCCTCCACACGTCACCTCGGCCCACGGCCTGACGGCGAAGCGCACCTTCGCCATCCGCGTCTCCGCGCGGACATCCTGCCGGGGCGGACGAAGTGGCGTCACCACCGGGGCCACCCTCGCCTCCGGCTGCAGCGTGAAGCGCTCCACCTGCTCCGGCCCCGAGCCCACCGTCACGGTGCGCTCCAGCGGGTGGTGCTTCGCGGCCTCCACCCGGACGGCCAGCGCCACGCCCGGCGCGGACTCCACCACCAGCGGCGCCGCACCCTGCTGGCGCCCATCCACGTACACGAGCGCCTGCGCGGGCTGCGACTCCAGCCGCAGGCGGACCTTCTGGGCGACCTGGGCGGGAGGCGCCTCCACGGGCGCCTGCTCCGGCTCGGCCACGGGCTTCTTCTCCGCCGGCGCCACCGACACCAGCTTCAGCACGCCCAGCGGCACCGGCCCCGAGGCCTGCACCTCCAGCTCCGTCCTCAGCTCCTGGTAGCCCTCCATGGACACCACGAGCGCGTAGCGCCCCTCGGGCATCCCCGGCAGCGTCAGCGGCGTGCGCTCCGGCAGCTCGCGCCCGTCGAACACCACCCGCGCGCCCGCGGGCTCCGTCTCCAGCCGCGCCTGCACCGGCGCCGACTCGCCCGGCCTCATCCAGGCCCACAGCAGCACCAGCACCACCAGCCCCAACCCCACCGCGGGAATCCACCAGCCCAGCCGTGACGTGGTCGCCTGCGACACCTCGCCCGTGCGCGCCGCGCCCTTCTTGCGCCCCGGCCGCGACATGCCCAGCGACAAGGTGGGCGCGTCCTCCTCCTGCTCCTCATCCTCCTCACGCGGCACTGGCAGCGCCAGGCGGGAAGGCCTCGAGGGTGACGCCACCTCCGGCAGCGCCAGGCGGGAGGGCCGCGACGGCGTCGCCGCCAGCTCCGGCATCGCCAGGGTGGGCGCGTCCTCCTCCACGTGGTGGCCGTGGTGCGCGACGACGGGCACGGCCCGCGTCGGCGGCCTGCCCTCGGGCTTGGGCTCGGTGGCCGCCTTCACGTCCGTCAGCGTGGCCCTGGAGGCCGCGCGCCCGTCCATCGTCGGCGCGTCCTCCTCCACCCGGGGCGCCGCCGGCACCGCGCCCAGCCCCGAGCGCGACGCCCTCTCCGGCGCGGACGACGACTCCAACGCCCGGCGCTGGCCCGTCAGCCGGCCCGCCGGTGACTCCAGCTCGATGCGCCCCGTGTTCCGCGTCTGCCCGCGAGGCCTGAGCGCCGCCGTCTCCCCCTCGGGCGCCACCGCCGAGCGCGACAACGACGGCCGCAGCCCGCTCCTGCGCGGGCCCTGCTCCTGGCGCCCGGAGCCCGACGCGGGGTCGGAGTCCTCCATCGGCACCTCGCCCGAGCGCGCCTCCGACGCCAGCCGCTCCGCGTAGATGTCCTTCATGTACACGGCGACGTGCGCCGTGGACGAGGGCAGCCGGTTCGCGCTCAGCCAGTCCTCGAGCGCCAGCTGCAGGTGGACCGCCTCCTGGTAGCGGTCCACCGGGTCCTTCGCGAGCGCCTTGAGGACGATGGCGTCCAGGTCCTGCGGCACCCGGGGGTTCACCTGCGAGGGCGGCAGCACCTTGCACTCGGCCACCGCCGCCAGGGTCTGGATGTCGCTGGGGCGCTTGAACAGGCGCGTGCAGGTGAGCAGCTCGTACAGCACCACGCCCAGGGCGAAGATGTCCGCCCGGCAGTCCACGCGCTGACCCGCGGCCTGCTCCGGCGACATGTACGAATACTTCCCCTTCAGCACGCCCGAGCGCGTGACGGTGGCCTGGTCCGCCGCCTTGGCGATACCGAAGTCCACCACCTTCACCCCACCCTCGAACGTCACCAGGATGTTCTGCGGGGACACGTCGCGGTGGACGATGCCCAGGGGCCGCCCCGTCGACGGGTCCGTGCGCTTGTGCGCGTAGTCCAGGCCCGAGCACGCCTCGATGAGGATGCGGCACACCAGCGGCACCGGCACCGGCTGCCCCATCGCCTCCGACTGCTTCCAGATGCGCCGCAGGTCGTCGCCGTGGATGTACTCCATGGCGATGAAGAACGAGTCGTCCTGCGCGCCCAGGTCGAAGATCTGCACCACGTTCGCGTGGTTCAGCCGCGCGGCGATGCGCGCCTCGTCCAGGAACATCTTGACGAAGTCGTCGTTCTCCGCGAGGTGCGGGAGGATCCGCTTCACCACCACCAGCTTCTCGAAGCCCTCCGGGCCCTGCTGGCGCGCGAGATAAAGCTGCGCCATCCCGCCCATGGCGAGTCGCTTCAGGAGCTGGTACCTGCCATACGTTTCAATGGTCACGGCGACCTGACCGGCACTCCCACAGGGATACCCACGGCCCGTGGCCTACCGGAATCCGGGCGCGGCGAAGTCCCGAGCGTAAGCCCACACGACAGGGGGGTCAAACCCTTGTAGGCACGGCGGAACCGGTTAATCCCGGCCCGCGTGCTACCGCCGGGCCACCCGGACCTCGCGCGTCTCGCGCATCAGCGCCTCCAGCTCGTCCAGGTGCCGCTTGAGCACCGGCATCAGCACCGGCGCCCGGTCCACCCGGTCGAACAGGTCCAGGACCCGGTCCACCTTGCGCTCGATTTCCTGGGCTCGCGCCGGAGAGATGCGGCGCAGGAGCAGGTCGGCGCCGGCCTCCATCAGGGCGCGGGCGACGGCATCCCGGGAAGCGAGCGGCTCCTCCTTGCGGCGGCCCTCGCCCTGGATGACCCGCAGGCCCGGCGAGCGCGCCGCGCTGGGGCGGGCCGGGCTCGTCGTCTTGGTTCCTTCGGAGTCTGGGGACATCACCGGGTGCCTCCTCGGCGGGAGCGGGTACGACCTCAGGGTACACACCGTGAGGAGCGCTCCAATTTTCTGGTCATCCGCACAGGCGGAAGCAGACCTGTAGCACCCGGGACCGACATGAACGTCGAGGGCCGGATGACCGGCCCTTCGACTGGCTCACACCTCCTGTCTGGAAGCCCCCACCCGCGCCCGCCTGCTCACCCGGCGTCGCACGAGCGGCGGTAGCTGATGGACACCTTGGCGCCGGGGGCCGGCACGTTGGTGAAGACCACGCTGTTGGTGGGCGCGTCGTAGCGCCAGCCCGTCGTCACCGGGGCGCCGTTGACCGTCACCGTCACGCTGCCCGGCTCCGGCGAGTCGCTCAGCGGGAAGCGGTCCTGGGCGGAGAAGGCCTTGTTGGCCACCGCGGACAGGAGCGGGCCGTAGTTGGCCGCGCAGACGTTCATCACCTCGCCGCCGGTGCGCGCGGTGGCCTCCGCGTAGCGCGTGCCCGTGCCGCCCGCGGTGCCGCACGCCGTCGCCGTGGGGGCGATGGCGTAGAACGTCGCGCGCTGGGGCTGGTTCTGCCCCTTGAGCTGCTGGGCCCACGCCACGTAGGTGTCCACCGCGTCCGGCGAGTGGTCATCCTCGTCGCCCACGAACACCACCACCAGGGCGGCCGCGTCGCGCAGGAAGCCCAGGTTGCCGTCGCGCGGCAGGGACGTGCGCGGGTCATCCGCGTTGTTCACCAGGGGCGGCGACAGCGCCCGCCGCATCGCCTCGAAGCCCTGCTCCACCTGGGCGCACTGCCCCACCTGCACGTTCTGCTGCAGCAGCGTCGTCAGGTTCGGCGTGTTCTGGGTGAGGATGCGCGGCCGGGCGTTGTCCGCCGGGAAGAAGCGGCCGGCCTCGCCACCCTGCGCGCCGCCCGGGCACGCGTTGGAGACGCTGGTGATGCCCGTCGTCGTCACGGCGACGTGCAGGTCCACCTGCTTGGCCAGCGCCGCGTCCACGAAGGACGGAATCGCCGACACGAGCCGCGGGTGCTCCTCCACCATGGACGCGGTGTTGTCCACGACGAAGAGCACGTCCACCTTGCTCACGTCCTGCTGGGTGAAGTGGTCGGTCTTGTCCGTGCGCTTGGAGGACTCGCCGATGAGTGGCACCAGCAGCGGCGCGGCCAGATCATCGGAGCTCACGAACAAGGGCGACAGGTTCATGCCGTACACCTGCGCGGTGTAGTCCAGGTCCACCGTGAAGGCCTCGCCCGGCTGCAGCGTGAAGGGCAGCGGCGTGGGCACGCCGCTCACGGAGAACTCGCCGTCCGTGGTGCCCGGGCCAATCCACACGTTGGACACCGACACGGGCATGGTGCACGCGTTGAGGTAGTTCACCTCACGCGGCTCGGGCGGACAGTCGCGCCGGGCCACGCCCCAGTCCACGTACCAGGGCGACGGGATGAGGCACGTCGCCTGCGCGTTGGCGATGAGCGGCACCAGCACCACCGGGTTGGCCGGCTCCATCTGCTCCACCTGCAGCGTGCCCGCGAAGGTGCCGCCGGTGACGGGCATCTGCACCGCCACCTGGAAGCTGAACCAGTCGCCCGGGTAGATGATGACGCCGAACAGGTCCCCACCCGGCATGCGGAACACGCCGCCGTCGCTGTCGCGCAGCTGGATGTTCTTCACGGGGCACAAATCCCGCCCCTTGTTCTCCAGCTTCACGCCCAGCACCGCGCCCCGCCCCGGCGGCACCGTGCCGAAGTCCAGCGCCATGGGAGTGATCGCCAGCTCGCAGGGCGCGTGCGCGAGGGCCGTGCCGCGGAAGTCCATCTGCACCGTGGCCGCGGAGTACGCGTTCGTCGTCATCACCAGCACGCCCGACGCGGAGCCCGTGCGCGTGGGCTCGTAGAAGACGGGGATGTTGACTTCCTGCCCCGGCTGCAGCGTGTGCGGCATGGCCAAGGGCGTGTGGTTGAACTGCGCTGGTCCCGAGGGGTCCGGCTGCCAGTTGAGCGACTCCAGCGTGAGCGCGCCCGCGTTGGACGAGCCGCAGTTCTTCACGTTGACCATGACCCGCGTCTTGGAGCCCAACGGCTGCATGCCGAAGTCGTGCGTCACCGGCGACACGCACAGCTCCGCCGCGCCGCCGAAGCCCTTGAGCTTCACGTCCGTCGTCGGGTGGCGCTTGCTCACCACGTGGTAGCGCGCCATGTCCTCCGCGGGCCCCATGTGGCCGGGGCTGTAGCGCACCTGGAACCCGCGCACCTCGCCGGGCTGGAGCACCAGCGGGAAGCCCGTGTTCGCCTGCGAATAGGACAGGTCCAGCCCGTCCAGCGTGAGCTGATTCACCGTCATGGGCTCGGTGCTGATGTTGCGGATGCGCGACTCGCGGAAGGCCTCGCGGTCCACCGGCACCGCGGCGAAGTCGAGCACGGGGGGCTCGGCCACCACCGCCTGCTCCAGCGACTCGGCCGCCACCAGCACAGGCACGTCCGCGCAGCCCCGGCACGGCGTGAGCGCCAGCGCCACCTGCTTGCGGCCCACCTTCACCGGGTTGAACTGGATGGGCAGCTCCACCCTGGCGCCCGGCTCCACCACCACGGACTTCGCCACGAACTCGTCCTTGTCCGCGCCGACCAGCCGGGGCGTCACCTCCACCGCCAGCTCCGTGGGGTTCTCCAGCGACAGCGCCAGCGTCTTGCTGGAGTCCGCCTCGATGCGCCCGAAGTCCAGCGAGCGCGGCGACACCCGCGCCCACGCGTCCACGCCCGCGCCCGTCAGCGGGATGCGCAAGAGCGGCTCGATGCGCGTGTCCGAGCGCACCACCAGCATCGCCGGCTGGCCACCCTCCTTCGTCGGCGCGAAGCGCACCTTCAGCGACGCCGCGCTCCCCGGCATCAGGCTGTGGGGCACGTCGCTGGTGAACTCCGCCCGGTAGGCGCCTTCCGGCCCCTCCACCCAGACCTCGTTCACGTCCACCGGCGCACGTCCCACGTTGCGCAGGGAGATCTCCGTCTCGCGCGCGTCGTAGAGCGCCACCTTCTGGAAATCCATCCCGCCCGGGGTCGCCGTCAACCGCCCGTCCGCGAGCGTCGAGCGCTCGCGATCCGCGCACCCCGCAACCAGCCCCAACACCGCGAGGGCCCAAATGCCCCAGCGCCCCGTCATGGCTTCCACCCCTTCCCCGCGCCCATCGCCCTGTGCCGCTTGCTTGCCGCCAGTGAGGCAGCCGAGCGGACCCGATGGCGAAACTAGGCACCCACCCAGGGGCGGGCAACCACCCACGAGGGCCAATCCCGGTGTCAGGGGGGCCTACGACGTCCGGTTTCCCTCAAAGCTTCGGGATGCGCAGCGTCTTGGAGATCATCGCGCTGCCGCTGGCCGCGTACAGCAGCACCAACGGGTGCATCACCAGCGGCCCCACCTCCCAGGTGCCGCCCAACAACGCATCGCCGATGCGACCCATATAGGTGGCCACCGCCAGCACCATCACCAGGGCCAGGCTGGTGGGGATGGGCGTGCCCTCGAAGTACTTCACCTTCCCCGTCGGGTCGGCCAGCTCCGCCGACGTGACGTTGAAGCGCGCCAGCCGGCTGATGCCGCACGCCACGAAGTACAGCAGCACCGCCACGTCCAGCGCCCCGCGCATCCCCACCGCGAACGCCAGCGCCGCCGGCGCCATCCCGAAGGAGATGACGTCCGCCAGCGAGTCCAGGTCCGCGCCCAGCGGCGACTTCTTGAAGCGCCACCGGGCGATGCGTCCATCCAGGAAGTCCATCACCAGCGCCAGGGGCATCAGCGCGAAGGCCACCCACATCCAATGCACCTGCCCCGTCGCCAGGTACTGCATCGCGGCGAGGATGGTCCCCGCTCCCGCGAAGCCGTTGCCCAGCGTCACGAAGTCGGCGAGCACGAAGGTGCGGATCATCGAGAAGTGGCGGCGCGGGCGGCGGGCTCGCGGCTGCTCGGTCGTCATATGCGCGCTCTCCTAGCACAGGGAATCCTCACTGCTGGTCCCTCGCTGTCGTGTTTCATGTCGCGGTGCGTCTGAGTTCAGGCTCTCAGGAATCGTCGAGTTCGAGAAAACTTTTGACGGCTGAATCAGCCCCTTCCTACGCTCGACGACTGCCATGCATCCAAACCCAACCGTGTCCTCCCCGCGAGGGGCGTCCTGGAAGTCCGGGCGCTCTCGCTGGCACCTCACCCTTTTCGCCGGCGTGAGCCTGGCGCTCGCCACCGCCTGTGGTGAGGATGATGACGGAAAGCCCACCCCGCCAGCGCCGGAGGAGCCCGCGAAGTACGAGGCCACCATCCGCCGCACCGCGCATGGCATCCCCCACATCATCGCGGACGACCTGGGCAGCCTGTCCTATGGCCAGGGCTTCGCCTTCGCCAAGGACCACGTCTGCATCCTGTCGGATCAGATTCTGAAGGTCCGCGGCGAGCGCGCCCGCTACCTGGGCGCGGGCCCGGGCAACACCTACGCGGGCAGCGACTTCGGCTACCGGGTGCTGGCGCTGGACAAGAAGGCGGAGGCCGCCTTCCCCAAGCTGCCCACGGACGTGCAGGAGATGTTCAACGGCTACGTGGCCGGCTTCAACCGCTACGTGAAGGAGACGCCGCCGGACAAGCTCCCCGCGCCCTGCACGAACGCGCCCTGGGTCAAGCCCATCAGCGCGGTGGACCTGCTGGCCTATGACATCAGCGTGGGCCTCGCAGGCAGCAGCTACCAGCTCATCCTCGCCATCGCCGCGGCCACGCCCCCCATCCCGGGCGCCGGCAGCGAGGGCCGCCCCGCCCCCGGCAGCTTCAAGGTGGAGCGCCCCGAGTGGAGCAGCGTGGGCAGCAACGGCTGGGCCATCGGCGCGGACCGCTCGGCCAACGGCCGCGGCATGGTGGTGGCCAACCCGCACTTCCCCTGGGAGGGCGAGCTCAAGCTGTGGGAGAGCCAGCTGACCGTCCCCGGTCAGCTCAACGTCTACGGCGTGGGCCTGCTCGGGGTGCCCGCGGTGCTCATCGGCTTCAACGAGCACGTGGCCTGGACGCACACGTTCTCCTCCGGCCAGCGCATGACGCTCTACGGGCTGCAGCTCGTCCCCGGCAACCCCACCCGCTACAAGTACGGCACCGAGGAGCGGGACATGGTGGCCCAGGACATCACCATCCTGGTGAAGCTGCCCGAAGGCTCGCTCACGCACATCACCCAGCGCTTCTACAGCAGCCACTACGGCCCCGTCATCGTCATCCCCGGCACCGCGCCGTGGACCGCGCAGTCGGTGCTCACCTACCGCGACGCCAACCTGGACAACACCCAGCTGGTCAGCCAGTTCGTGGGGATGAACCGGGCCAAGAGCCTGGAGGAGTTCCAGAACGTCTACGCCACCGTCCAGGGCATCCCCTGGGTGAACACCATGGCCGCCGACCGCGCGGGCAACGTCTGGTACACCGACGCGACGCCCACCCCCAACCTGTCGCCCGTCGCCATCGGCACCTGGCGCGCGGCCTCCGCCGGCGCGGACCCGACGACGGCCGCCATCTGGAACAGCATGGGCCTGGTGCTGCTCGACGGCAGCAACCCGGAGAACGAGTGGCGTGACGCCGAGGGCGCGCGCGGCCCCGGCCTGGTCCCCTTCAGCGGCGTGCCCAAGCTCGCCCGCCGCGACTTCGTCTTCAACGCCAACGACAGCTACTGGCTGGCGAACCCCAATCAGCCGCTCACGGGCTTCTCCCCCATGCACGGCCTGGAGAACGTGGGCCAGACGCCGCGCACGCGCATCAACGCCAAGCTCCTGATGGAGGAGAACGGCGCGTCGGGCGCGGACAACAAGTTCACCGTGGCGGAGCTGGAGAACGCCATCCTCAGCAACCGGGGCATGGTCTCCGAGCTGCTCAAGGACCAGGTGGTGGCGCGCTGCACGGGCGTGACGACGGTGCAGTACAACACCACGCAGATCGACATCCGCGCGGGCTGCGCGGCGCTCACGGCCTGGGACGGCCTGTTCAACGCGGACAGCCGCGGCGCGGCGCTGTTCCGCGAGTTCTCCGGTCACCACACCATGGGCACGCTGTCCAACGGCGGCACCCTGTTCGCGGTGCCCTTCAACGCCGAGGAGCCCCTGGCCACGCCGCACACGCTGGCGGCCGCTCCCGCGACGGGCTCGGACCCGGTGCTGCTCGCCCTGGCCGCGGCCGTCTACCGGCTGCAGGTCGCCGGCATCCCCGTGGACGCGCCGCTGGGTGAGTCGCAGTACTCCACCCGCGTGGACGGCAAGAAGATCCCCATCCACGGCGGCGGCAGCTACGACGGCACGGCGAACATCGTGTCGTGGGGCACGCTCAAGTCCACCACGCCGGACTCCGACTACAGCGCGGTGCGCGGCAGCACGGTCATCAACTCCCGCACCAACCTCACGGACCAGGGCTACGTCATCAACAACGGCAGCAGCTTCATCATGGCCATGGGCTTCACCGACACGGGCGTCGAGGGCCGCGCGGTGCTGACCTACAGCGAGTCCAGCGACAAGAGCTCGCCGTACTACGCCGACCAGACGGAGCTGTTCTCCAACAAGCAGTGGCGCAACATCGTCTTCACCGAGGAGGCCATCAACGCCGCCAAGGTCGAGGAGACGAAGATCTCCGGCAACTAGCCCCAAGCCGTCCGGGCGCTCGCTCCTCGCGTGAGGCAGCGCCCCCTTGAAGCACCCGAGGCCCCTGCCCTTCCACGGCGGGGGCCTTCTTTTTTCAGGTGCGTGGGGGACACCGCCCCGCACCTTCCAGGGCCGGCCCTTGGAAGCCCGCAGTCCACCACGCGACAGCGGCGGGGGCGCGGGCAACCTCGGGGCGACACTCGGCCAGACGCGGGGACGAGCCCCGTGTCGAGCGGGTGATGCCCGCCCTCGTGGGCGGCTGGCGTCACGGCGGGGCGAACCCAGGATGCGCGGGCAGACCGCCCGGCACCGCCAGCAGCACGCGGTGAAACGGCCCCGGGGGCACCGGTACTGCGAAGGAGCGGTAGTGCACCATGACGACGACACCCGTCTTCAAGACAGCCATCATCGACAGGGTCTTCTTCTTGCGGTGGGAGTCCCCTCCCGACCCACAGGACATCCAGCGCGTGTTCCAGCAGATGCGCGACGCCCACGCGAGGCCCGAGCCCCCCCTGGTGCTGGTGGCGAGCCTGTCCTCCAGGTCCGCGGTCCCCAACAGCGAGCAGCGCTCGAACCTGTCCGCGTTCCAGTCGGATGCGCGGCCGCTGTTCACGGAGATCCACGCCATCGTCGAGGGCAATGACCTGCAGTACAACCTCCAGCGCGTCATCATCGCCGGCATCAACATCGTCACGCGCACCTACGACAAGACGCTCCAGCGCGTGCACCAGCGCGCCGAGCAGGTGGCGCCGCTGCTCTCCGACACCCTGGGCGTGGACGGGCCCCGGGTCATCGAGGAGGCCAAAAGGCGCGGCGTGGTGTGAGCCACCTGCACGCGCGTCGGCCCGCCCTCACGCGGGCTGGCGCGCGGGCTCCTCGCTCCGGGGCCGGGCGCGGGCCTTGACGTAGCGGTGGTCGAAGAGGTCCACGTAGAGGTACTCCGGCCACGACACCATGGTGTGGGCGCCGAGCATCACCCCCCGCATCAGCTCGCTCACCATCATCCCCGCCGCGGTGGTGGCCCCCACGACACAGGTGGGCGCGGGCCCCTTGCCCGCGAAGCACGCCTCCATGGCGGCCTGATGCAGGTAGTCACCCAGATGCGGGATGATGGCCGGCAGGTCCACGCGGCCATCCGGAAGGATGTACAGCTCCTCGTACAGCGGGGCATCCGGTTGGAAGACATGCAACGCCGCCCCGAACCCCAGCATCAGCCCCGTCATCGCCGGGACGCCGCGCTCACGGCACGCCTTGTGGAGCGCCTGCTTCGCGCGCGCGCCCGCGATGTCGATGACCTCCACCACGTAGTCCACCGGCGGCAGCACCTGGGTGCCCGCCAGCACGTCGGTGACTTTGTCCTCGGTGATGCCCTCGTGGACCAGCCGCAGGCGCAGGTCCGGGTGGATGTCCAGGCACATGCGCCCCACCACGTCCACCTTGGATGCGCCGAGCGTGCTCTCGAAGCACCCCACCTGCCGGTTCATGTTGTGGACCTCGTAGGTGTCGAAGTCGGCGAGCGTCAGGCACCCCACGCCCAGCCGCGCCAGGTCCACCGCGCACTGGCCTCCGGCCCCTCCCACCCCGGCGACCAGGACGTGCGTGCGGGCCAGACGCGCCATCACCTCGGCGCTCACCACTCCCAGATTGCGCTCGAAACGGGGCTCCACCATGACGCCTCCCCTTTCTTTCCCGGGAGCGTCGAGGTGTGCGTGCGACGTGTCGCCCTCGCGTCATCCCAGGGCCCGTCGATGTGGTCCTCGTCCCCCGCTCCCGGGAGGGGCTGGCGCCCCGGGATGTTCACCAGTCCGCCTCCTCCGGGGAGGGTGTCCGGCGCACGGCACTCGGCACGTCCAACGGCCCCAGCCGTCAGCCTCGCACCACACCCGTGATGTGCCTGCTTCAGTCGTGAAGCGGGGTCCTTCCCACCACACCCGCCAGGGCATGTCAGACGGTTGCTTCACAGTGGACACCAGGCGTGAAGTCCAGGGATAGGAGACACTCCGCGAGTTTCGTGTGTTCAAACTCTGGCGTGGATTCTGCTCAGCGGGTGACACGGCACGGAGGAGCCAGGACACCGACGCGCGGCCTCCTCCGAACCCTCTTCTTCGATTCGAGGTCTCTATGCGTTTGAGGTTCAGCCTTCTTGTCTGTCTGACATTCTTGTCATTGGGCTGTGGGAATTCCGAGCCGCCCGCCACGCCGGAGGCACTGCGGGACAGCGCGACGGAGGCGCTCGCGACGAACAGCGCGGAGCTGTTGGGCGTGGCCAGTCCCGCCACCGCGCGCCAGGCGACGCGAGAGGTGCTCTTCGGAGACCTGGCGCACTACCGCTTCGAGCTCCAGGTGGGGCCCGGCGAGCATGACGTGGTGACGGTGCACCGCGTGGTGCGGGAGAACGCGCCCTGGTGGCCCGCACGGACGCAGCGGGCGGTGTTCATGCTGCACGGTGACGCGTGGGGCTTCGACGCCGCGTTCCTGTCGAGCGTGGGCTCCGCGCACGTGCCGCGCGAGCAGTCCATCGCCGCGTACCTGGCCCAGGAGGGCGTGGACGTGTGGGGCATGGACATGCGGTGGGTGGGCGTGCCCGCGGGGCAGCAGGACTTCTCCTTCATGGCCGGGTGGAACCTGGGCACGCACGCCAAGGACCTGGGCGCCAGCATCCTCCTGGCCAAGGCGCTGCGGCTGACGAATGGCAGCCTGGGCTCGCTGCACCTGCTCGCGTGGAGCCGGGGCGCCATGGTCGCGTATGCCTATCTGAACGACGAGGCGCGGCTGCCCAGGGGGCTGCGCCAGGTGGATGGGTTCATCCCCGTGGACATGGTGATGCGGCATGCCCCGCGGGACGCGGAGCAGCAGGCCTGGGCGTGCGGGCGTCACGCGGCGCTGAAGGCCCGGCGGGACTCGGGCATCCACGAGGGTGGGCTGCTCGGCGCGGCGCCGGGAATCACGCTGCAGGCCATTGGCCAGCTCGCGGCCCTGGCGCCGTCGGCGCCGTCCCCGCTCCTGCCGGATGATGTCTTCGGCCCCGGCACGGGTCGGCCCACCAACCGCCGCGCGGCCATCGTCTCCGCCGCGGCCACGGGCGCGCTGCTCAAGCCGCTGGAGCCGCTCTCCCCGGGCTACCACCTGCTTGCGGGCAAGCCGGACGAGACGGGACTGCCGGGCAGCCTGACGTACACGTCCGAGGCCTACCTCTACGAGTACGCCCAGCGCGCGGCGCCCTACCAGAGCCTCAACGAGGTGGTGGAGTCGGAGGCGTGGACGTGCGGGCTGGACGTGCCCTACGACGACCGGCTGAGCCAGGTGAAGCTGCCCGTGCTGTACGTGGGTGCGGGCGGCGGCGTGGGTGAGTACGGGGTGTTCTCCACGTCGCTGTTGGGGAGCAACGACGTGGTGTCCCTCGTCGTGAGGGACCACCCGGTGGCCGCGCGCGCGCTCGACTTCGGTCACGCGGACCTGTTCCTCGCGACCAGCGCCCGTCAGCGGGTGTGGCGCCCCATCCTCCAGTGGGTGCGCGCCCACTGACGCCCGGACGTCAGTCCTGCTTCCACAGGCCGTGGCGCCGGGCCCGGCGACCCAGCGTCACCGGGTCCATGCCCAGCGCCATGGCCGCGCGTCGGAGCACCCCGCCGTGGCGCTCGAGCGCCTCGCGGATGAGCTCACGCTCCACCCGCTCCAGTCGCGCGCGCAGGGAGCCGTCTCCCGCCAGTTCGTTCCGGGGCGGAGACACGGACGCCAGGCTCGGCGGCAACAGCCGGCGCGACACCACCTCCCCCGGCCGAGACAGCAGCACGGCGCGCTCCAGCACGTTGCGCAGCTCGCGCACGTTGCCCGGCCACGGGTAGGCCCGCAGCATGTCCTCCACCTCCTGGGACATGCCGCTGGCCGAGCGGCGCAGGGTGCGGTTGAACAGGCCCAGGAAGTAGCGCGCCAGCTCCGGGATGTCCTCGGGCCGCTCGCGCAGGGGCGGGATGTCGATGGTGAAGCTGTTGAGCCGGTAGAACAGGTCCGCGCGGAAGCGCCCCGTGCGCACCTCCTCGCCCAGGTCCTTGTTGCTCGCGGCCAGCACCCGCACGTCCACGTGGCGCACCTGGGTGCCGCCCACCGGACGCACGTCGCCCGTCTCCAGCACGCGCAGGAGCTTCGCCTGCAGGTTGGGGGTGGTGTTCTCGATCTCATCCAGGAAGATGGTGCCGCCGTTGGCCAGGACGAACAGGCCCGGGTGGTCCGCCACCGCGCCGGTGAAGGCGCCCTTCACGTGGCCGAACAGCTCGCTCTCCAGCAGCGTCTCCGTGAGCGCGCCGCAGTCCTGGATGACCAGCGGCGCCTCACCTCGCCCGCTGAGACGGTGGACGATGCGCGAGAGCACCTCCTTGCCCGTGCCCGTCTCGCCCTGCAGCAGGACCGCCACGCGGTGCGGGGCGACCAGTCGCACCATCTCCATCACCCGCTGCATGGCGGCGCTGCGAAGGCCCACCTCCTCCTCACCCCGTGCCCCTGACACCGAGGGCAGGGCCTGCGACAGCGCGCGCTCACGCAGGAGGTTGCGCTCGAGCTCCAGCGCCATGCGCCACTGTTCGGTGCGCACGCCCCGCTCGCGGCCTGCCTGGAGCACGGCTTGGAGCACGGCCTCGGGAGGAGGAGACTCACCGAGCGCGCGGAAGACGAGCCCCGCGTTGAACAGGGCCACCAGTCGCTCGGGCGCGGCGGGCGCGCAGTAGATGATGCGCGAGGTCAGGTCGGAGGGGGGCCCCGCGGAGGACAGGCCCACGTCCTCGGCCGGCGTGCCCAGCCCCGCGACCAACGACAGCGCGCGCTCCTCGTCACGGCCGCAGACCAGCAGCGCCGCCGCGTCGCCACGGGCCAGGAGCGCCTGGGCCTCCTCGGCGCTCGACGCGAAGTGCGGCACCGCCTGGCCCTCGAGCGCGGCCCGCACGTCCTGGGCCTCCTCGTCGCTGGCGAACGCCACCACCACGTGGAGCCGCGCGGTGGCCAGGTAGCGCGCCAGCTTCACCCCGTCCGAGTCCTCGAAGGCGTGGAAGAAGACGCCGAGCGCCGTCACCGGGCCGCCCGTCTCGTGCCGCCAGCGCACGTCGCCCCGGGCGCGAATGTGCTCGCCCGAGTCCGGCAGGGAGAAGGACAGCTCCACGGACTCGCCCTCGCACGGGCCTTCCTGCGGGCCGCGCGGCGTGGCGATGAGGCCGATGCCGGTCTCGCTGATGTTGACGGCCCAGCACCCGGGGAGCGCGGGCTGCGTCACCACCTTCACGTACAACGGCTTGCGTTCGCTTCGAGGGGCGTAGGCGGACACAGGCCGCGTCATGACGCCCGCAGTCTACTTCACGGATGAAGCCTTGCTGGGAAATTGCGGCGGCAGGGGAAAGACAATGTCGCCGTCCGGTCGTCGAGGGGCGGTGCGGGCAAGCCCGGTGGCTGCGTGAGGGTGGAAGGCGACTCAGGGCCGCTCGGGGTGGATCAGCAGGCTCATGAGGAGGTCGTCGACCCAGACGCCCTCCTCGGTGCGCAGGAAGTCGCGGCGGGTGCCCTCGAGGACGAAGCCGAAGGAGCGGTAGAGGGCCAGGGCGCGGGGGTTGTCGCCCCGGACCTGGAGCTCCACGCGGTGGACCCTGTCTCCGTTCGCGTCACGATGGGCGCGCAGCCACGCGAGCAGGTGATGCATCAGCGCGCGACCCACGCCCAGGCCCTGGGCGTCGGGGTGGACGCCGATGCCGAGCACGCCGCCGTGGCGCAGCATCCGGTAGCTCGGCCTCAGGAAGGAGGCCTCGCCCAGGAGCGCGCCTCCGGGTGCGGTGGCGACGAGTGGGAACGCGGTGCCGTCCTGACGGTGGAGCCCCCCGGCCTCACGTCGGGCGGTGAAGGCGGCCGCGTCCGCGGGCAGCTCGTCCGGCAGCTTCACCAGCCCCTCGCGAGCCTGGACGACGGCGCGCTCCAGTTCGAACAACGCGGGGCCATCCTCGGCCGTCGCCTCCCGGATGAGACAGGGACGACCCTCCTTCAGCGACAGCGACACGGGCGAAAAGCGCATCGGTGCATCCTTCATCGAGCAGGACTCCAGAGGGAGAGAAGACAGGGGAGCGCCTCACTCGGCAAGTGCGCCCTCGCGAAAGGAGGCATGGCCATGGGATGACGAGAGGACCGAGGGCTCTTCTTCAGCATGCGCGACGGCCGGAGCGACAGTCGACATGGGCTGGCGAGACGGCAGGAAGGCCCCTCCCTCAGTGAGCACGCTCCCGGTAACGGACCTGTCGACATGGGAGGTCGCGACGGGGTTCGGAGACCGGACCTGACTCGCTCGCGGGTTCGGGGCATGATGCGCGCACGCAGATGAGGGGGAGTCCCATCTTGACGATGACCACCACCGCGAGCCCTCGCGGCGAGGAACACGAGCTCGCGCTGCTGCTCGGCGGACGCTGTCGGCGCTGCGCCGAGCGGATTCCGGGAGGCACCGCGCTGCGCGGCCGCCCCTGCCCTCGCTGTGCCGAGGCCACGCTGCCCAGCCCCGAGGACCGGGAGGTGCTCCACCAGCTCGCCACCCAGCGCGCCACGGTGCGCCTGAGCGTCGCGGTGGCGGGCGTCGCCGCAGCGGCCCTGGTGGCCAGCTGGGTGCCGCTGCTCACGTCGTTCCTCCTGGTCGCCGCGCTCGTGTGGCTTCGCGTGACGCTGGTGACGCCCGCGCTCCAGCTCCTCTCGCTCCAGCGCAAGCTCGTCGCACGCTGGACGCTGCGGTTGGCCGCGGGATGCTTCGTGGCGCTGTCCGTCCTCCTGCTGGAGCTCCTGACGCTGGTGCCCGGCCTGGGCGCGCTGGCGAAGGTGGCGCTGAGCGCGGGACAGGTCGCCGTGGCGGGGCTCTTCGCGCGTCGCTACCTGGCGTGGCAGACCGGACGCGAAGCCCGGGGCGTGCCCGTCGCCTGGTGGGAGCTGGGGCTTCTCGTAGCGTGGATGCTCCTGCTACTCGCCTTCACCACGGCGTCCGTGCTGCTGGTGCTCTACGTGCTCCAGTCCCTGGGGTTCGTGAAGGAGTTCCTCGTCATGCCGGTGGGAGGCTGAGCGATGCTCACGTACGCCCTCGTCTCGCAGGCCATCGGCCTGAGCGGTGCTTCGGGGACTCGCGCGGGAGGCAGCCTGCTGCTGCTCGCGCTGGCCGCGCATGCGCAGTACCTCACGCTGCCTCCTGAGCTGACGTGGCTCGCCACGCCGCAGGCGCTCGGCGCCATGGTGGCCCTGCTCGCGTTCGAGATGTACACGCAGCGCGACAGCGACCTGCGCATGGTGCTCGGCCTCGCGCAGTTCGCGTTGAGCGCGGGCAGCGGCGCCACGGTGGCGCTCGCCTCCGTGGGCGTGGGCACCGAGAATCTCCCGCCCTGGGCCGTGGGCGCGGTGGGCGCCTTCGTCGCCGTGTCCACGCTGTCGCTGCGCCAGTGGCTGCACACGCGCGTGGACCAACTGGAGACGGAGGTCCTGCGCCCCCGGAAGTGGCTCCTGCGCATCGAGGACTGCTTCGGACTGGGACTCGCGGCGGTCGCCATCCTCTGGGCCCCGCTCGCCCTGGTGCTCGTCCTGCTGTTCACCCTGGCCTGCGCCGTGGCCGGCTGGTTCGCCTACCGGCTGGAGGCACGTGGCCGGCGCCCCTGCCCCGCCGGCTGTGGCGCGCGCATCCGACAGGAGGCCTCGCGCTGTCCGAAGTGTCACGCGGATGTGCCCGTCGCCCGGACGCTGGACCTGCGGCTCGCGGGCCGGATGCGGGACGCGCTCCAGAACGCGCTGGGCACCGGGACTTCCGGTGTTTCCCACGCGGACCCGAGCGTGCGGCGCGGCGGCGGCAAGCTCCCCTCCCGACTGGGGTGATGCGCGGCCCGCGCCGTTCCTGGCATGCTGCGCCCCTCCGCCATGTCCTCGAGCCCGGACACGTCCTCGACCGGCCCGGTGCTCCGGGTCGCCCAGCAGGTTCCTCGCACCGAGGCGGAGGGCCCTGGCCGCCGCTTCGCGCTCTGGGTCCAGGGCTGTCCGCTGCGCTGCCCCGGCTGCTGCAATCCGGAGATGTTCGCAGTGGAGCGCGGCACCGTCGTGACGGTGGAAGCCATGGCGGCCCGGGTGCTCGCGACGCCCGGCATCGAGGGCCTCACGGTGCTCGGCGGCGAGCCCTTCTCCCAAGCGGACGCCGTGGCGGAGCTGTGTGAGCGCGTCCGCGCCGGCGGGCTCAGCACCCTCGTCTTCACCGGCTACACGCTGGCCGAGCTGAAGGCGCAGGGCCGCCCCGGGGTCGAGCGCCTGCTCGCCTCGCTGGACCTGCTGGTGGATGGGCGCTACGAGAAGGACCAGCCGGAGACGCGCCGGCGGTGGATCGGCTCCCGCAACCAGGTCATGCACTTCCTCACCCCGCGCTACGCCCCGGAGGACCCGACGTTCACCGCGCCGAACACGGCCGAGGTCCACCTCATCGAGGGGCGCATCATCGTCAACGGCTGGCCCGACCTCGCGGACCGGCTGCGCCCATGACGCGCGTCTCGCCCTCCGAGCACCGGCTGCTCACGCTCGCGCGCGCCATCCTGGGCCAGGGCCCCTACGTGGCCGTGGAGGACTTGTTCCGGGGCAGTCACGTCTGTCCTCCCCAGCTCGGCCCCGCGGCGCTCTCCGCGTTGAGGGATTTGCTGTCCAAGGGCACCGTGCTCGCCCTCGCGCGGATGGGCGGGGGTCGCAAGCGCCGTCACCTGCCCTCCACCTCCGGAACGACGCGGCTCTGGGAGCGACACCCGCCCCGCCCGCTCCACTTCTCCGCGCTCTGCTTCCACACCCTGCGCTGGCTGGTGGAGCAGCCGCTCACCGTCCCCGACCACCGCCCCCTGGACGTCGACGCGCCCCCGACACTCGCGGATGAGTTGCTCCTGTACCTGTGCTGCCGGATGCTCGCGGGGACCTCCTGCGCGCCGGCGCTGGGCAAGGAGCCCCAGTTCCGCCGCTCCGCCCTGTGCCGGCTCGGGTTCCCCGACGTGTTCGCCTCCGTGTCCGATTCGCTCTCGGCCGACGACTTCGCGCCGCTGCTCGCCGAGGGTGGCTGGCTCCTGGAGGCCGTCCAGGACGAGCTGGCCCTGCGCTGGCGGAAGATGGAGGAGTCCAAGAGCCGGCGAATCGAACCCCGGGAGCTCGTCGAGCTGGGGGCGTCGCAGACGCGGGTGCTGGACGCCTTCTTCGATGCGCTGGACCGCGCGCGCCGAAGAGACCTCGCGGGCTTCCTGCTGGACGCGCTGCGCCCCCTCGTGGACCAGCCCGCGGCCCGCTGGGTGGCCCACCTGTCGCCGCGCGCGCCGCTGGGCGCGAAGGTCGAGGCACGCCGTGGCGCTGGCGCGGGATTGCGTGCCCTGGCCCGACTGGCGCGGTGGGACCAGGAGCACCGCGCGGTGCGCTTCTTCGACGATGATCACGATGACGCCCAGCTGCTGCTCTCCGAGTGGTCCTCTTTCGGCGACGCGGGCTTCCGGCTCGCGGCGGACCGGGAGCGAGAGCTGGGCTCGGACCTGATGGTTTCCTCCGAGGCCCCCGAGGACGGGGCCTCTCCGACTTTCACCGGGAGCGCCCCATGAGCCGCGCCTATCGCATCTCCGTCTCCGAGTCCCTCAACCGCATCGTCCACGCCGACGACGGCGTGTGCTCCAGGCTGGAGCTGTTGCCGCTGCTGTCGCGCGAGGAGACGGCGGGCCTGCTCGCCGCGGACCTCGCCGCGCGAGGCTTCGTCCAGGAAGGCGACGTGGCGGTGCGCACAGAGGCGGACGGCGTGCGCGTGGCCGTGGACGTCACCACCGGCGAGGTCAGCGTCACGCTCGCGGCCCAGCAGCAGGTGGAGCTGACGGCCGTTGGCGAGGTCCTCAGTCATGCCCCCGCCGCCACCGAGGCCACGCAGGAGCTGGCCCGGGAGAAGGCGCGCGCGAAGCTGGAGGACCGCGCCCAGGACGCCACGGAGGCGCTGCGCGAGGAGGTCACTCGCAAGCTGGAGGGCCGCCTGCGCGACCTCAAGGCGGAGCTGGACGCCATCTCCAACAAGGTGACGGCGGAGGCGCTCAAGGTGCGCGCGTCCCAGCTCGGCACGGTGGAGGAGATCCACGAGGACGCGGCGACGGGCTCGCTCACCATCAAGGTCCGCGTATGAGCCAGCGCATCCCCGAGGACTCGCTCCCCACGGAGCTGACGCCGTTCCAGGCGGTCGAGGCCGCGTACCCCGCGGAGCTGGAGCGCACGCGCGAGGCGCTCCTGCGCGGCCTGCCCGTCATGGTGGAGGCGGACAAGGAGCTGACGCCCTACTTCTACAAATGCCTGCGAGACAGGCTGAAGAAGGACGGCAAGCAGTTCCTCTATCTGGACGGACGCGCCGCCGCGGAGCCGCCTCCGGGCATGCCCGCGCCCAGCATGATGGCCACGCTCATCGGCCAGCTGCGGGACGCGGTGCGCGGCGCGGTGCGAGAGCGCATCGTCGTGCTGCCGCACCTGGACCTGCTCACCACCAGCAGCGGAGGGCTCACCTCCGAGGCGCGCGAGGTGATTCCGCTCCTCTACGAGAACCCGGAGATGGTCTGGGTCGGCTTCAAGGACCCGTCCTTCCCGCTGCCTCGGGTCATCGAGAACCTGTTCCCGCACAAGGAGACCCTCCTCGGCGTGAGCCGCGAGCGACTGCGCCACCTGGTCACCCAGCGCGAGTGCCGCAAGTTCGGCCGGGGCCTCCAGCCCTACGTGCTCTACAAGCACGTGTCCGGAGTGAACGCCGTCCGCCTGCGTCGGCTGCTCGGCGCCATCACCGGCGAGGACTATCCGAGCGATGCGCGGCCCGCGTACGCGCAGCTCCGCTCGGCCACGCTGAGCGGCTCGCTGAACGTGCCGGACCTGGACCTGCGGGCGGACATCGGCGGCTACACGCAGGTGAAGGACCGCCTCCAGCGCGAAATCCTCGACGTGCTCGCGCACAAGGACACGCTGTCGGACCCGGAGGCGGTCAAGCGCGTCGAGGGGCTGCTCCCGCGCGGGATGATCTTCTGGGGCCCACCGGGCACGGGCAAGACGCTCTTCGCCAAGGCCATGGCGTCCTCGCTGGGCGCGGCGGTGCTCGTGGTGAGCGGCCCGGAGCTCAAGAGCCGCTGGGTGGGCGAGAGCGAGGAGAACCTCCGGCAGATCTTCGTCCGGGCCCGGCAGGCGGCGCCGAGCATCATCATCTTCGACGAGCTGGACTCGTTCGCCTCCGCGCGTGGGACCTATACGGGCTCCGGCGTGGAGCACTCGATGGTGAACCAGCTGCTCACGGAGATGGACGGCTTCCGCAAGGAGGAGCTCGTCTTCGTGGTGGGCACCACCAACTTCGTGGAGTCGCTGGACCCCGCGCTCCTGAGGCCGGGGCGCTTCGAGTTCCAGCTGTGCATCCCCTACCCCAACAACACGGACCGCCGGGCCATCCTGTCCATCTACAACGAGAAGCTGGCCCTGGGCATGACCGAGCGCGCGCTGGACTACGCGGTGAAGCGCACCGGAGACCGCGTCGAGGGCACGGGCACGCGCTTCTCCGGCGACCACATCCAGGCGCTGTGCCGCGCGCTCGCGCGACGCCGGCTGCGTGAAGGCGCCCAGACGCCCACCGAGCCCGTGGACGTCGAGCGCGCCCTCACCGACTACCTGGACCGGCCCGCGCTCACGCCCACCGAGGAGCGCGTCGTCGCCACCCACGAGGCCGGCCACGCGGTGTGCGCGCTGTTCTGCCCCAGCGCTCCCGCCATCGACCGCATCAGCATCCGCGGGGACCTGGCGGGCACGCTCGGCTTCGTGCAGTACGCGGACCCCGCGCATCGCCACGTCGTCACCCGGGGGCAGCTGCTCGACAGCATCTGCATGCTCTTCGGCGGACGCGAGGCGGAGGCGCTGCTGCTCGAGGACCTGTCCATCGGCAGCGCGCATGATCTGGAGCGCGCCACGGAGATCGCCCGCGAGCTGGTGGAGGAATTGGGCATGGGCGGCGACGGCCTGCCCGTGCGCCGCTTCGACGCGCCGGGCAGGAACGCGGACCGACACGCGCTCTCCGACGCGACGCGCGGCACGCTGGAGGCGGCCATCCTGGAGGTGCTCGAGGTGCAGCGGGCCCGGGCGCGCGACATCCTGCGCCGCGAGAAGCCCCGCCTCGTCGCGCTGCGGGACTTGCTCCTGGAGCGCAAGGTGCTGGACCGCGAGGCATTCGTCCACCTGGCGCCCGAGGCGGCGCCCAAGAAGGAGCCGGCCCATGGCTAGTCTCATCCTCCGCCTGCTCGTCAATCCCCAGACGGGCCGCAAGGACGTCGTCATCCAGTACGAGAGCGACTCCGACGCGCTGCCCATGGAGCACGAGGACGAGCACCGCCGCCTCGTGGACCAGCTCATCGCCGGGGGCGCGCTGAAGGCGTCGGAGCTGGGCCAGGTCATCGTCCAGCGCGACACGCCCTCCGGTCAGACCGCGAACCCCGAGTCCACGTCCGACGGCAACGCCGAGAAGGTGAGCCAGAAGGCCTGATGTCCACGCTCGTCTTTCCCACCCGGGAAGCGCTCCACCTCGCGCTGACCTCCCGACTCGTCCCTCCCGAAGTCCAGGCCGCGCCGGCCCACCACCGCGCCACCGCCGAGGGCCTGCTCTACGTCACGCCCCACGCGCCGCTGACGAAGGCCGCGCTCGCGGAGCTGGCCACGTTCGGCGTCCGCGTCGACGCGAAGGCGCCTCGCGGTGAAGCCGTGGTGCGGTGCTGGGCGGAGCTGCTGCCCACCCACCGCGTCCCGCTGGAGGGCGTGCTCCCCGGCACGGTGATGTTCCTGCCCGCCGACGCGGACGCGCTGCTCGCGCTCGCGGGTGAGCTGCTGCGCCTGGGATGCGACCGACAGGAGGTCTGCTTCGCGAAGGGCGAAGCGGGCTCGCGGGCGCTGCTGCGCGCGGTGGCGCCTCCGTACTTCACGCTCACGGGCGCCATCGACCGCGCGGGCGGGCTGCGCGCCTTCATCCCCGCCGTCCCGGGTCAGGCGTCCGTCTGGGTGGAGCTGGGGCATGTGCATCCGCTGGCGCGAACGCTCCAGCCCGCCGCCGGCAACGTGCTGCTCATCCCGGGCGAGGGCGCGTGGCTGACGGCCGCGGACGGCCCCTGGCTGGACCTGTACCAGCTCACGGACTTGCGGCTCCCGGAGCCCGCGCGCGCCTGGGAGCCCCTCCCCGCGCCCGGCCGGCTGTCCGTCCCGCTGCGCCTCACCCGCGCCGCGCGCACCGAGGCCGCGAGCCTCTGGGTGCTGCGCGAGAACGCCGTGGCCCAGGTGGAGTCGCTCGTCCACACGCTGCCCGAGCCCGTGCTCGCGCAGCTCCGCTTCGCGGTGACGGGGCCGCCGGATGCGCCCTGCATCATCCTGCGCGCGCGCGCCGGCCGGGAGCGGCCTCCGGCGCTGGGCCTGTCCGCGATGGCCTATGCGCCGCTGCCGCAGGTCGCGGAGCTGTACCTGCCGTGCGACGGACTGCTGGAGCCGCCCGTGCGCAAGGAGCGGCTGCGCGCGCTGCTCGTCCCCACGCCGGAGACGGTGACGTGGCTGCACCCCACGGGGGACGGAGGCTTCCGCGCGGAGCGCATCTGCGAGAAGGCCTTCCAGCCGCTCGATTCCTGGGTGGACTACGTGGTGGACGCGAGCGCCGTCGCGCTGGAGCCCTGGATGAAGGGCGCGACGTTCGACTTCGACGCCATCGAGCTCGCCGACGGGGAGTGGATTCCCGGCACCTCGCGCGCCCCGTCCGCGGAGAAGAAGCCCAAGGACGCGCAGCCCTCGCGGACGGAGCGCCGCGCCCATGACACCGCCGAGCCCGAGCCCGTCGCGGAGCCCTCGCGCAAGGCCTCGAAGAAGGCGGCCACGAAGGCCCCGAGCGCGCCGCTCGTCCCCCTCGCGCCCGAGCGACAGGACGCGGCGGCAGAGGCGCTCGCCCGCGCGGAGAAGGACTTCCTCGCGCTGGACGTCCCGGCCGATGCCCCCGAGCGACAGGCGCTGTGGGTGCGCATGGCGGAGCTGCAGGTGCAGCTCGGACGCGCTCGCGAGGCGACCCTGTGCTGGACCCGCGCGCTGTGGAGCGCGACGGGCGATGAGGCCACCGAGCTGGCCGAGCGCTGGGCCCGCGCCGAGACTCGCAATGGCCAGCCCCCCGAGCAGCTGTTGACCCGGGACACGCCGTCGGAGGACGACGTCCGCGGCCTCGCGAGCGCGCTCGTGCACGCGGCGCGCGCATCGGGCGGGGCAACCTTCAGCGACGTCCCGACGGTCCAGCGCTGGCTGGACAAGCACGACACCGCGCTCGACGTGCGCACGCTGTGGCTGTCCCGCGCGGCGCTGGACAAGCTCGCGGGGGGAGATCCGCTGAGCCTCGCGAAGGCGGGAGACCGGGTGCAGGAGATGCTCCAGCGCGGCCTCTCCCTGTCGCGCGACGTGCCGCTCTTCCTGCGCGGAGGCACGGACGCGGCGCTGCTGCCCCGGCTGGCGACGCACCTGACGACGCTCCTGGACCGCTTCGAGCGCACCACGCGCCGACGCTCGTCGGTGGAAGCCCCCACCGCGCTCACCCAGGCCTATGTCCGCCTCGTCTTCGCCTGCGGCCTCGCACGGGTGGGCCAGCCGGAGCACGCGCGCACGCTGGTGGAGTCCGCCACGGCGGCGCTGTCCAAGTCGGACCCCATCCACGGCTTCCTCGTCCGGGCCTATGGCGCGCGCGTGACGCAGGCCCTGGAGGGCGAGCCCCTGGAGACGCCGCTCCCCGCGGACATCGCCGCGGAGCTCAACGCCCTGGCCACCTTCCAGCGGTACAAGGTGGACCGGCTGCGCCAGGGCTCCGGACTGCTGGAGCCCAGCGAGCGACTGGACCCGGCGCGCGCCTTCGGACGCGGGACACGCGACCTGCGTGGCGAGGAGTTCGCCGCGCTGCGAGACATCCGCGACCCGGAGGTCGTCGACCACGAGGTGCGGCAGCTCGTCCAGCGCGCCACCGGGGCGAAGCTGAACGCGGCCGAGAAGCAGCGGCTCATCGGCGGGCTGCTGGAAACGCTGCCCCGGCTGCCGCTGGCGCGCGCACTGCCGTTGATGGACTCGCTCGTGGCCGCGGTGGACACGCTGCCGGGCGAGGCGCAGGCGCGGCTGCTCGGTGACGCGCTCGCGCTGGCGGCGCTCTTCGGCCGGGTGGACCGCGCCACCACCTTCGCGGGACGCCTGCGCACCGTGCTGGTGGGCCTGCCGCCCGACTCCCACGCGTGGAGCGCGGGCATCCTGGAGGCGAGCCTGCGCGGCCTGCGCCGGGTGGGCCTGACGCGCGAGGCGGGCGACCTGGTGGAGGCGACGCGCGGCCTGCTGACGCGGCCCAAGACGCCGGTGGCCGCGCGACTCGGCGTCGCGTCCGGCATGGCCTTCGTCGGTCGCATGCAGGAGGCGCTGCCCGTGTTCGACGCCGCGTTCGAGGCGCTCGACGCGCTGAAGGGCACGCTGCCGGAGCGGCTGGCGCTGATGCGCAGCCTCGCGGGGGCGCTGTCCCATGCGCCCGCGGACCTGGCGCTGTCGGGCCTGGCGCGCCTGTCCGAGGTGCTGCCCCTGGTGACCGACAGCTACAACACCAACAGCCACTTCTGCCTCTCGGTGGTGGAGCTGGCGGACATGCTGGTGCTGGGACACGTGGAAGTGGCGCGCGGCTCGGGTGAGCGCGCGCGTGGTTGGTTGGATGAGGATGAGTTCCTGGTGCGACGACGCATCCATCAGGAGTTGGAGGAGCGTCTATGAGCAGTGTTCCCCGGCGTGAGGAGCCCGCCGCCGACCCCATCTCCGCGCTGACGTTCGATGCGCTGTCGCGCGAGGCCCAGGGGCTGAGAGACCGACTCAACCGCTTCCGTCAGGCGCTGGGTCGGCACTTCGTGGGCAAGCAGCCCCTGGTGGACCTGATGACGGTGGCGGCGGTGGCCCAGGAGCCGCTGCTGCTCGTGGGCCCTCCGGGCACGGCCAAGTCGGACCTGGTGCTCAAGTTCCGCGAGGCGCTGCGCATCCCCTCCGAGGACTACTTCGAGTACCTGCTGACGCGCTTCACCGAGCCGTCGGAGGTGCTGGGGCCCATCGACATCAACCTGCTGCGCCAGGGGCGCTACATCCGGCGCGAGGGCGGCAAGCTGCCCACCGCCCGGCTCGTCTTCCTCGACGAGGTCTTCAAGGCGAGCTCCGCCATCCTCAACGCGCTGCTCACGGTCATCAACGAGCGCAAGTTCTACCAGGACGGCGCGCCGCAGCCGGTGCGCCTCAAGGTGCTCTTCGCCGCCACCAACGAGCTGCCCGAGCACGCGGAGCTGGGCGCGCTCAAGGACCGCTTCTGCCTCAAGGCCGCGTGCAGGCCGGTACAGGACCGCTACTTCCTGGAGCTGCTCGACTCGGGCCTGGAGTCGCAGACGAACCGCGAGCTGAACCAGAAGCCCTGGGCGGAGGGGCACGCCACGCTGGAGGACGTGCTCAAGGCGCACCGCTATTTGACGCTGATGATGGGCCGCAAGGAGGCCGGGCCGGATGGACGCGAGCTGAGAGACCGCGACCTGTTCTTCCGCGACGAGCTCTTGCGTGAGTTCCGCCGCGTGGTGCAGACGCTGACGCGCGAGGACGGCGTGTTCATCAGCGACCGCAAGCTCGTGAAGCTCTACCGGCTCCTGCGCACGCGCGCGTGGATCTTCCACGGCGGCGCGGTGGAGCGGCAGGACCTCCAGCTCCTCTCCTACCTGGGAGAGACGCGGGAGGAGATCGACCTGCTCGAGGAGAAGGTGCCCCGGCTGCTCGGCCTGACGTGAGCACGACGGAAGCGGAAGGCGCCCTGCCCTCCGCTCCCGTCCCTTCGGCTACGGCGTGCAGCTCACGTTCGAGGGCATGGCCCAGAGCTGGTGGTAGCCCGTGTCATCCCCCGCGCCGAAGTAGATGCGGTTGCCCACCCGGGCGAACGCGGTCGCCAGATGCGTGCGCGACGGGCTCGTGGTGATTTCGGACGAGGTCTCGTCGGTGCCGTAGGATACCCACGGCACCGCGAAGGAGCCCTCGCCGCCCGCGGTGAACACCACCCCGCCATTGTCCGCGGCGATGAGCGGAGACCAGTACTCGTCGGAGGTGCTCAGCGCCGCGGGAACCCGCCGCGTCGTCGCGGCCGTCCCCTGCGTCACCCACAGCCACACCCTGCGCGGCGCCGGACCCGACGTCCCGATGGCGACGGAGAAGTAGAGCGTGTCCCCCGAACGCACGACGCCCTGGACGTAGGTCCCCGCATCCGGGTCATTCCCCCATGGGTTCTCCAACTGGGTGACGTTCGCCTTCCCGCCCCCCGCCAACGACACGCTGGAGAGCGTCATGATGGGCAGGTAGGCGCTGTCCACCAGGTACACCGAGCCGACCAGCGATCCGAGCATCAGCATGCGCTTGCCGAAGGTCTCCAGCCGCACCGTGCCGGCGGCCGTCCCGTCCGTCTTCCACACCTCCGTGTTGCCACCATCCAGCAGGGTGAACAGCCCCACGGCGCCATCCTGCGTGGTGCCCACGTCCATCACGGGGACCTGTCCGGCATCCAGCTTCTTGACGAAGACCGTTCCGCCCGCGGTGCCATCCGTGCGCCACAGCGACGTGCCGTCCGTCGCATTGGACATGAAGAAGAAGTGCGCGCTCGTGGTCCGCACGTATCTCTCCGACAGCGTGCTCAGCACGCCCAGGTTCACCTCCATCCGCGTGCCGGCCTCCGTGCCATCCGTGCGCCACAGCTCCACCTGCGTCCGGGGCGGCGTGAGCACCTGCCGGGTGCGGAAGAACGACGCGCTGTTGCCCCACACGGAGACCTGCGACATCGCCGTGCCCTCCGGTCCGGGCGTCACGTCCTTCAACAGCCGCGTGCCAACCTCTGTCCCGTCCGACACCCACGGCTCGCGGCCCGACTCCGGCGTGTAGACGGTGAACAGCAGCTTGTCGCCGAGCGGCGCCCGCGGAGACAGCGCACGCTCGGGCCACATCGCGGAGAAGGCGCGGACCTGCGCGGTGCTGCCCTCGGTGCCCTGCGTGCGCCACAGCACGGAGGCGCCGTCGGGGTAGTTCACGGTGAAGTACGCCGTGCCCTGCACACCCACGAAGCCGGCGGGTGACAGCCCCGCGAACGGCGGAGGCTCAGGCGTCCCCGGGGGAATGACGACCTTCACCCGCCGCGCGCCACCGGTCGGGCATGACGGTGCCAGCAGCGGCGCTTGCCCCGTGCTCACGGGACTCTCCGCCCTCGCCTCCGGTCCTCCGCAGCCCAGGGCCCCCAGCAACATCACCGCCCAGCCAGACTTCGCGCGCATGTGGCCTCCTCTCCCGCGAGAGAGCAAGGAAGCGAGGGTGGGAACCGACCCTGGGCTGGACAACTGCCCCGAAGTCGCAGGCGCCTGTCCGCGTCGAGACAGGGACCGCTCCTCCGGTCCCCTGCCGAAACCACGGTGCCTCGGCGCCGCGCACCGACACGCCCCTGCATCCGCCCCCAGCGGGAAGTGATACAGGGTGGACGCATGGGAGTCCCCGAGCCGCGAGCCCCCCAGGACCTGGAACGCTGGTTGTGCGCGGGGCTCTGCCTCGCACGGCAGGAGGGGCTCGACGCGGAGGCGCTCGCCACGAGCATCCCGGGGTTGAGGGCCATGCTCGAAGAGGCCCCCACGCTCCCGCCGCCCGCGCTCATCGCCGACCTGGGGCGGCTCGTCTCGGGTCAACCTCCCGCACCGTCCCTCCCCATCCCGGACACCCTGCCCCGCCTGCGCGACGCCGTGCGGGCCTACGACGACCACGTCCTCGCGCGCCTGGCCGCCGAGCCCTCCCTGGAGGCCGTGTCCGCCGCGCTGGCCCGCGTGCCCCAGGCCCTGCGTCCCAAGGGCCTGGCCTTCCTCGTCGGCCGCGTGCTCACGCGCATGGGCCTCACCGCGGGCACGCCCGTCAGCCCCGCGCTGGCACGGCGCATCCTCGAGAAGCCACCGGGTGAACTGTTGCAATCGGGATACGGCGCCCTGCGCGAGCGGGACTCCGCGCTCGAGTCGCTCGCCCAGGGCTACGAGGCGCTGGCCACCGGGGCGCGCCGCGCCAGCGCCCTGCTCGGCGACGCCGAGGTCTTCACGCTGGAGAACCTGGAGCACCTGAAGGGCAAGGCGCAGCGCCTGGCATTGGAGCAGGCCGTGGAGGCCGCCGAGTCCCTGTCGCGCACGCTGCCGCCGCGTCTGCGCGCGCGCGCCGTCTCGCAGGGCCCCGCGCCCACCGCGCTGGAGGACGAGGCCGCGTTCCCGCAGGGAGGCTTCTCGTCGGTCTCCAACGTGGGCAGCCTGGAGAACCTGGTCACCTCCGAGCTCGTCTACATGGAGGACGAGCCCACGCTGGACTTGTTCGACGTGCGCTACGTCGAGGGCGAGCTGCTCTACTACACGCGCGACGAGAGCCTCGCGGTGCGCCGCCGTCGGGTGCTCGTGTTCCTGCTGCCCGTGAGCCTCGCGGACGCGCGCGTGAAGGACAGCGGCGTGAGCTGGCAGCGCGCCGTGCTGGCCCTGGGGCTGGTGCTGTGCCTGGTGCGCCGGCTCTCCGTGTGGCTCGGAGACCAGGACCTGCGCTTCCAGGTCGCCTTTCCCTGGGACGGACAAGGCCCCCACCCGCTCGAGGCCGAGCGCGGCTTGTGCGAGCTGCTCCTGCGCGAGTGGCGCGCCCGCGGCACGGTGGAGATTCTCACGCCGCGAGACAATGAGCAGGTGTTGGAGCAGGTGCGCGTCGACGCGAAGCGGGCGCGCGTGGACGTGCTGTGGCTCGACGCGGTCCGTCAGTCGCCGCTCGACACGCGCGGGCTGCCCTCCCACGTGAGCGTGCACCGGGTGGACCTGAGCGGACCGAGCCCCCGGGTGCAGACGTCACGGCCGGGTGTCCCCGCGCAGGGAATTCCGGAAGACGGGCGGGAAGGGCGCGCGCCCGAGACGCCCTGGGAAGCCTGGATGGGCGCGACGCTTGAGCTTGCGCGAGGGCTTCTCTAGCTTCCGGTCGGACGCGCCACGCTCGGCGCAGGAGAGGACGGCCATGCCGCGGTACGAGTTCAAGGAAGGCAGCTCCAGCAAGTTCTGGGAGATCAAGCTCGAGGGCGACTCCTTCACCACGCGTTGGGGCCGCATCGGCACCGACGGCCAGGAGAAGACGCAGTCGTTCGACTCCGACGAGAAGGCCCAGAAGGAGTACGACAAGCTCGTCCGTGAGAAGGAGAAGAAGGGCTACGAGCTGGTGGGCGACGGCGAGGGCGGCGACGACGACGACGAGGGCGAGGCCATCGAGGGCACGTCGAACCCGGAGCTCGAGGCCGCCATCCAGAAGGACCCGGACAACGTCGACGCGTACCTCGTCTATGGCGACTGGCTGCAGGCCCAGGGCGACCCACGCGGCGAGCTCATCGCGCTGCAGCACGCGCTCTCCAAGGCGTCCGGCGCCGAGGCCACCGCGCTCAAGAAGCAGGTGTCCGCGCACATCAAGAAGCACAAGGCGCTGCTGCTCGGCGCCATGGCGAAGGGCTGGAGCGACGAGGAGATCACCCTCGAGTGGCACCTGGGCTTCATCCGCTCGGCGCGCCTGGGCCGCAAGGATTACGACTCCGAGTTCGACGTGGGCGAGGGCGTCAAGACGCTGCTGACGCACCCGTCGGGGCGATTCCTGCGCTCGCTCGCGGTGGGCATCGTCGACGCCTCGGATGGCGAGAACAGCTACGAGCCCGTCCTGGAGGCCCTGCAGGAGGCGCCCCCCAAGGGGCTCGAGCACCTGTTCCTGGGCGACTTCGAGTACCCGGAAGAGACGGAGATCTCCTGGTCCTACGTCAACGACGTCTCGGTGCTCTACAAGGTCACGCCGAACCTGCGCTCGCTGCGGCTGCGCGGCGCGGGCGCGGACCTGGGGGACATCGACCTGCCGGAGCTGCGTGAGTTCACCATCGAGACGGGCGGCCTGCCGCTGGGCGCGGTGAAGTCCATCGCCAGCGCGAAGTGGCCCAAGCTGGAGAAGCTGGAGGTGTGGTTCGGCCAGGACAGCTACGGCGCCGAGGGCGGCGTGGCGGACATCCAGCCCATCCTCGACGGCAAGGGCCTGTCGAACCTCAAGGTGCTGGGCCTGCGCAACTCGGAGTTCACCAATGACCTGGTCAAGGTGCTGCCGACCGCGAAGGTGCTCCCCCAGCTCGAGAAGCTGGACCTGTCCATGGGCTGTCTGACGGACGAGGGCGCGAAGACGCTCGCGGAGAACGCGGCGGCCTTCAAGCACCTCAAGCACCTGGACCTGACGGAGAACACGCTCACCGACGCGGGGGCGAAGCTGGTGGCGAAGCTCGCCGGCACCGTGGCCGCGGGCAACCAGCGCGATTACGACCCCGAGTACCACTACGCCGCGGTGGGCGAGTAGTCCTCCCATGTCCGCGTTGCCCGGCTTCATCGTCATCGGCAACGCGGAGAACCGGCGCGTCTCGCTGTTCCAGGACGCGCTGGAGCGTCAGGGCCTGCCGCCCGCGAAGGTGGTGCCCTGGCGGGAGCTGCTGGAGTCCCCTGCCCGCCTCGCCGAGCTCCCCGACACGGACGCGCTCGTCCGCCTCGACGCCGCGGGCGAGAGCTGGGAGGTGGAGAAGGGCCTGTTGAAGCGGGGCTACGAGGACGCGCTCGCGCACCGCGGACAGGTGCTCGCTCCGGACGAAGTCGACGCGCTCGTCGAGGCCCCCGGGCGCATCCTCGCGCCCCGGCAGGGACACCTCGGCTTCCTGCGCGTCCTCTCGGAACTGGAGGCCGTGTTCCGCGAGCGCCCGTCGTGGCGGGTGCTCCAGTCGCCCGCGAGCATCCGGGACTTGTTCGACAAGCGCATCACGTCGCGCAGGTACGCCGGGCTGGGTGTGCCGGTGCCGGAGCCCCTGGACGGGGTGACGGATGTGGCGTCGCTGCGCGAGCGCATGGACGAGGAGGGCTGGCGCGAGGTGTTCGTGAAGGTGTCCTGCGGCTCGTCCGCGTCGTGCCTGGGCATCTTCCGGAGACTTCGCGGCCACGAGTCGCTGGTCACCACCGTCGAGCAGTCCGCGAGGGGGTGGTTCAACACGCTCAAGGTGCGCCGCATCCGCGAGCCGGAGCCGCTGGAGCAGGTGCTCGGCTTCCTGCTGCGCGAGGGCTCTCAGGTGGAGCGCTCGATTCCGAAGGCGCGGCTGGGCGGAGACCTCTTCGACTGTCGGGTGCTCGCGGTGCGCGGCGAGCCCGCGTTCATCGTGGTGCGCCAGAGCCGGCTGCCCATCACCAACCTGCACCTGGGCGGCTGGCGCGGAGAGCTGGAGGAGCTGGAGGCGGCGGTGCCCCGGAACGAATGGGACGCGGCGATGGAGAGCTGCCGCCGGGTGGCGCGCGCCCACGACTGCCTGCACGTCGGCATCGACCTGATGTTCGAGGAGTACTTCACCGGGCACCGAGTGCTGGAGGCGAATGCCTTCGGAGACCTGCTGCCCGGCCTGAAGCGCGACGGCCTCACCGTGTACGAGTGGGAGATTCGCGAGGCCCTGCGGGCCGCGGGCTTCCACGTGCCCGCCTGACGCCGTCGCCGCAAAGACAGGCACGGACGAGAAAGAGCGGTTCATCCGCCTCTCCGGGCCTAGAGTGCGAGCCTTTCTCGAGGAAGGTTCCGCCATGAATTGGAAAGCGTCACTCGGTGCGTTGTTGTTCACGCTGACGGCCTGCTCGGAGTCTCCGGACCCGACGCCCATGCCGCCCCGGCCGATGAAGGCCGTGTTGTTCCCCTACATCCCGGACACGGTGGGCGACGGCTTCGCGAGCCTCGCGGCGCGCCTGGAAGCGGACTTCGAGCGGGAGCACTCGGACATCGACCTGGACATCGTGTTCGATGCGAACCTGGATGTGTATGACCTGGATGAAGGCGGCACACTGAACCAGCTGCTCGGCTCGGGGCCCTCCGCGGCGCAGGTGGTGGAGGTGGACACGCTCATCCTGGGCTCGCTGGTGTCGAAGGGCTGGATTCAGCCGGTGACGCCGGCGGCGGGCACGGTGCATCCAGCGGCCGAGGAGGCGGTGCGCATCTCCGGCACGAGCTACGGCATGCCCACGTACCTGTGCACCTACGTGGTGTACTCACACAGCACGAACATCCGCTCCGCCACGAATGGCGCGACGCTGGTGGACATCCTGCGGGAGGTCTCTCCGGGCAAGCGGCCGCTGGCGGCGAACTTCGACGGGAGCTGGACGCTGCCCTCCTCGTACATCGATGCGTGGGGAGACACGCACCCGGCGGACGCGCTGCCCGGCGCGCTGGCGCTGCCGCTGGATGCGACGACGCTGGCCCCGTTCGAGACCGTGGTGGACAGCTGCGCGATGGAGCCGGGCGTCAACCCGTGCCTGGATGGGACGTACGCGGACAACACCGCGGCGGAGGAGGCGTTCGCCTCGGAGCAGGCCAACGGGTTCATGGGCTACACCGAGCGCCTGGTGCCCATCCTGAAGGCGCGGCCGGGGATGGCGTTGCCGGACGTCGTCTCGGTGCCGCTGGGTGGCGGCTCGGCGCCCACCGTGTTCGTGGACGCGCTGGTGGTCAACGCGGGCTGCACGGGCACGTGCGCGCAGGACGCGAAGGCGCTCACCACCTTCCTGGGGAGCACCGAGGTTCGCGGCCTCATCGCCTTCAGCGGCGAGGGGCCGCAGGGCACCCTGCCCCGCTACCTGCTCCAGGCCAACCGCGCCTTCTACCAGCAGGAGCCCGCGCGCTCGGACCCGATGTACCGCAAGTTCGAGCCGCTCATCCACGGCGCGCGGCCCTTCCCCAGCCAGGGCTTCCCGGAGAACCGCAAGGCGATGCAAGCCGCCCTGTTGGACGCGCTGAAGTGACGCATCAGCCGGCACCTCCCGCCGCGGCCTCGACCCAGACGTCGAAGGCCGCGAGCACCTCTCGCGCGTCCTGGCGCAAGCGGAAGCCGCCCTCCGCGGTCCTCTCGAAGGCGGCGACCTGCCCCGCCAGCACCTCTCCCCCGTACGACGGGCCACTCTGGGCGCAGTACGCCTCGAAGGTCATCCCGGTGTCCCGGTCCCGAACGGAATAGGAGTAGCGCGCGTCGGCCACGGGGGGCCCCGGCTCGCCCAGGCGTGCCTTGAGCCCCGCGAGGAAGCGCTCCTCGTCGAAGGCCTCTCGCACCGAGAGGCCCGGGTTGACTGCCTGGCGTCCACACAGCTTCGTGCCTCCCGCGGCCCCGGGGGGCAGTCGTTCGAATCGGTCCATCCCTCACCTCCTAGGCGCCCTCGGGCTCGCCGGTGTCCCCGGTACGGACATAGCGCAGGAGCACGGGCAGCAACGCCGCCATCGCCGTTGCCGCCGCGCCCAGCGCCACCTCATCTCCCGGCACCGGGTCGAAGATGGCCAGGAAGGCGAGCACCGCGACGACGACGACCCCCACCGCCAGGATGACGAGGGCCAGCGCGGCGAGCACGCGCAGGACGCCTTCGAGCACCCAGGCGAGGGCCTCCCCGAGCGCGGAGAGCATCTGCCCCAGCATCGTCGCCAGCTCCGAGAGGATGGCACGGGCGAACGCGGCCACCGCCGTGCCCACGACGGCGGGGGCGAGCTGTCGAGCCTTGTTCCGCAGCGCCTCCGTCAGGGCATCGAGGAGCTGCGCGAGGGTGACCACCGTGGCCCCGACGCACAGGGCATTCAACGTCTCCTGGAGGATCGTCCGCAGGGAGTTGCGCAGTTGGACGCGCAGCTCATTGAGGATGATGCTGACCAACCGCCGGGCGAGCGTCCTCATGACGCTGCGGAGGGCCGGGCTGATCTGCGACTCCAGGAACGCGCCGATGCTCGTCAGGCTCTGTCCGGGCACGAGGGTGAGCAGCACGCCCAGCTCGGGGCCGAGCACCTGACGTATCCGCTCGCCCCCGACCCGCTCCGCGGCGGCGAAGATGGCCGCGAGGCTCATCCGGTCGACGAGCCGGTCGAGCCTGGGCCCCACCACGTCATCGAGGAAGCGCGTGAGCACATCCTGCGCCGGCAACAGGGCGCGGTCGATGAAGTCGTTCATCTCTCGCTCGGAGCCACCGCACGAGAAGGTGTCGGACTGGCCCCCCGTGCACCAGTAGCCAACAGCCCCCGGCGCGACGAGCCGGGCCTTGAGGGTGCGCGTCCGGTCCCCGTCGAACGCGCCGATGATGGTGTCGTTCTGGAGGATGCCCGTCATCCGGTGGAACTCCGTGCGGACCGCGGGGCTCGTGCCGATGCGTCGGGCGAAGGCGTCGTCGTCCGCGCCCCGTGGCTGGTCCCCGCAGCCCCCCGGGCCTCCCGAGCTCGAGTGGTGGATGCGGTCCATCGACTGCCGCGCGCGGCGGATGTAGTGCTCCACCTGCTCCACCCCGTAGGTCTGCGCGAAGCCGAAGGGTTTGATCTCCGCGAGCCCCACCAGGTTGCCCGGGCGATACAGGTCGGCGCGGCCCGCCTCGACCCCCTCGGGCTGACAGCCCTGGCTGGACAGCAGCTCCTTGGTCGCGCGCGGGATGGTCAGCTCGCTCAGGACTCCGCTCCCCAGCAGGAAGGACTGCAGTTGCGTGTGGGCCGTGAGGCCCGCCCCACGCGCGCCGCGGTTGTCCTCATCCACCTCGCGCAGCGGACCGCAGCCTCCGGCGCCGCGGGTCGTGGCGCGCTGGATGAGGGAGCGCGCGGCACCACCGGCCTGCCCCCGCTGTTGCACCACGTGGGTCAGCTCGTGTGCCAGCAGCCGTCGCCCCGTCTGACTGTGAGGGGCATAGGCGCCGGCGGCGAAGTAGATGTCCCCGCCCACGGTGAAGGCATGGGCGGACAAGGCCCGCGCCGCGGCGTGCGCCTGTCCGGACGTGTGGATGCGCACCCCGCCGAAGTCGTAACCGAAGCGCTCCTCCATGAAGGCGCGCGTCGGCGCGGGCAATGGGCTGCCGCCTCCACGCAGGGCGCGCACCATGGCGGACACCTCGGGAGCGGCGGTGGGCGCGGTGGCGCCTTCCGCGCGCCGCTGGGCCTGAGCGGGCTCCTCCTCTTCCCGGCACGCGGCGCACGCGCGCTGGATGAGCGGCGGCGCGTGCGAGACCGGGTCCGGGGCCGCGCGCTCGCCAGCGCGCATCACGGCGTCAGCGACCTGCTCGGCCTCGCGCTCGAGCGCGTCCCCTGGCTGGGAGACAGCCATCCCCCCACCCGACGGGGCGGAGGGCGTGGCTCGCGAGCAGAACAGCGGGAGCCGGGAGAACTCGAAGCCCCAGGTGGGGCCGACCTCGCGCAGCGGCTCCATGGACTCCGCCTCGCTCGGCGTCGGACTCGGGCTCCGAGGACGCGCCACCGGGACGCGGGCTGGCGCAGTGGCCACCACGGCCGACGACGGCTGGGCAACACGCGCTCTCATGCGTCGCTCCTGGGCTTGCGCCTGCCTCGGTTGGGCCAGGCGAGCAGAGCTTAGGAACGACTCGGGAGCCCGGAGCAATCGGCCCCAGGGGAGGAGCCCCCCTTCCTCCCATGCTGGGTCCCCGCTAGGGTCCGCCTCGCCATGCGGCGGCTCGGAAACCCAGCGCGTAGACGGTCCGTGGTGACACGGCCTTCTGCATCTCCGGGGCACCCCCGGGGATTCTCCATGAGGAACACACTCCCACGCGAGGCCGGTATCGCGGCGAGCCGCGAGTCTGGCCACGCCGGACGGGACAGGTGGGCCCGAGCCACCGCATGGCACCCGGAGGTCCGGACGTGAGCACGCGCCACCCCGTGGCGGCGGCGCTCGCCTCCGCGTTCCTCGCCGGCCCCTGGACTCGAGCGGGACTGAGGGAACGAGGCGCCCAGGTCGTGGGCGGTCGCCCGCGATGGCTCGTGCCCGTCGTCCGCGGCATCCTGAGATACTTCCCTCGCCCGCCCCACGCGCGCATCGAGCTGCTCACGGAGCTGCTCGCCACCCGCCCCGCGCTCATCCGCGCCTGCGGCAACAGCGCCGAGCCCATCCGCATCCGTCACTGGCTGGACGCGGAGCCCCAGATGGGCCGGCGGCCGTGGCCCGTCCCCGAACTGACAACCCAGGCCGCCCTCGCGCAGTGGCTCGGGGTGACGGACGCCCAGCTGGGATGGCTCGTGGATGGCTCGGGCTTCGAGCGCACGTCCCGTCCCGGCCAATGGCGACGCTATCGCTACGTCTGGATTCCCAAGCGCACGGGCGGCAAGCGGCTCCTGGAGCAGCCGGGGCTGGACCTCGCGCGACTGCAGCGCAAGGTGCTCCACGACATCCTGGACGCCATTCCGCCCCACGCCGCCGCTCGCGGCTTCGTCCGGGGCCTCGGGGTGAAGGACTTCGCCGAACCCCATGTGGGCCGCGCCGTGGTGGTGCGCGTGGACCTGGAGGACTTCTTCCACGCGGTGCGGCCCGCGCAGGTGTGGGGCGTGTTCCGGACGGCCGGCTATCCCGATGGCGTCGTCAACGCCCTCGCGGGGCTCTGCACCAACCGCACGCCCGGCGCCGTCGTCGAACAGGCGCGCCGGGCCGAGAGCGCACAGGAGCTGGACGCCTGCTGGCGACTGTCGCGCAGGCTGTCGGCGAGACACCTCCCGCAGGGAGCGCCCACGTCACCGGCGCTCGCGAACCTCGCGGCCTATCGACTCGATGTCCGGCTGTCCGCGCTCGCGGCGACGCTGGGCGCCCGGTACACGCGCTACGCGGATGACCTGGCCTTCTCCGGTGACGAGGCCCTGGCGCGACGCGTGCGCAGGCTGCTCGCGTGCGTGACGCGCATCATCCGCGAGGAGGGCTTCACCGTGCGCCAGGGGAAGACGCGCGTGATGCACCAGGGCCAGCAGCAGCGGCTCGCGGGCGTCGTGGTGAACGCGCACCCCACCGTCCCTCGCGAGGACTACGAGCGCCTGAAGGCCGTGCTGCACCTGTGCCGCACACGCGGCCCCGAACACCAGAACACCGAGCAGCATCCCGACTTCCGCGCGCACCTGCTCGGGCGGATTGCCTGGGTGGAGCACCTGCACCCGGCGCGAGGAGCCCGCTTGAGGGCCACCTTCGAGCGCATCCCCTGGGCGCCGGAATGAGAAGAGGCCGCCGACAACGCGCCGGCGGCCTCTTCGAGCTTCACTTCGTCACAGACTCAGGACGTCGCGTGTGAGTCATCCACGGGAGCCGAGGACTCCGTCTTGCGTCGGGTGAACAGGCGCTGCACCACGACGAAGAACAGCGGCACGAAGAAGATGCCCAGCAGCGTGCCCACCAGCATGCCGCCGAGCACGCCCGTGCCGATGGCCCGCTGGGCACCGGCGCCCGCGCCCGAGGCGATGGCCAGCGGCACCACGCCGAAGCCGAACGCCAGCGACGTCATCAGGATGGGCCGCAGACGCGCACGCACCGCGAGCAGCGTGGCCTCCACCAGCTCCATGCCCTTCTCGACGTTCTCCTTCGCGAACTCCACGATGAGGATGGCGTTCTTGCTCGACAACCCCACCGTGGTCAGCATGGCCACCTGGAAGTAGACGTCGCGGTCCATGCCTCGCATGAAGCTGCCCAGCACCGTGCCGAGGATGCCCAGCGGCGCCACCAGCAGCACCGCCGTCGGGATGGTCCAGCTCTCGTACATGGCCGCCAGACACAGGAACACCAGGAGCAGCGACAGCGTGTACAAGAGCGGCGTCTGCGAGCCCGCCTGCCGCTCCTGATACGACTGGCCCGTCCACTCCAGGCTGAAGCCCGGCGGCAGCTGCGCCACCATCTGCTCCACCGCGGCCATGGCATCGCCGGAGCTCACCCCGGGCGCCGCCTCGCCGGTCAGCTCCATGGCGGACACGCCGTTGAAGCGCTCGAGCCGGGGAGACCCCGAGCCCCACCGCACGCTCGCGAACGCGGGGAACGGCACCATCTCCCCCTTCGCGTTGCGCACGGACCAGCGGCTGAAGTCCTCCGGCACCATGCGGAACGGCGCGTCCGCCTGGATGAACACCCGCTTCACGCGGCCCCGGTCGATGAAGTCGTCGATGTACTGACCGCCCCACGCCGCCGTCAGCGTGTTGTTGATGTCCGTCGAGGAGAGCCCCAGCGCGGTCGCCTTCGCCACGTCCACGTCCACGCGGAACTGCGGCGTGTCCTCCTGGCCGTTGGGCCGCACGTAGGCAATCAGCGGGTTCTGCATCGCGGCGCCCATGAACTGGTTGCGCGCGGCCGTCAGCGCCTCGTGCCCCTGGCCGATGTTGTCCTTGAGGAAGAACGTGAAGCCGGCCGAGTTGCCCAGCTCCGCCACCGCGGGCGGCGGGAAGGCGAACGCGAGCGCGTCTTCAATCTGCCCCAACGCCCCCGCGGCGCGACCCGCCACCGCGTTGACGCCCAGCTCCGCCGACTCGCGCTCCTTCCAGTCCCGCAGGTTGATGAACGCGATGCCGGCGTTCTGACCGCTGCCGGCGAAGCTGAAGCCCTGCACGCTGAAGAGCGCCTTGACGGAGTCCTTCTCGTCCTCGAGGAAGTGGTCCTCCAGCTGCTCGATGACCTTCATCGTGCGCTCCTGCGTGGCGCCCACCGGCGTCTGCACCAGGGCGAACAGGAAGCCCTGGTCCTCGGACGGGAGGAACGAGGTGGGCAGCTTGAGGAACAGCACCACCATCAGTGCGACCATGGCCACGAAGGCGACCATGAAGCTCCACGCCCGGCCCAGGATGCCCTTCACCACCGACTGGTAGCGGGCGTTGCTCCAGTCGAACGCGCGATTGAACGCGCCGAAGAAGCCCTTGCTCGCCGCGTGGTGGCCCTTGGGAATCGGCTTGAGCAGCGTGGCGCACAGGGCTGGCGTGAGCACCAGCGCCACCAGCACCGACAGCGCCATGGACGTCACGATGGTCACCGAGAACTGCCGGTAGATGACGCCCGTGGAGCCCGCCAGGAACGCCATGGGGATGAACACCGCGGAGAGCACCACGCCGATGCCCACCAGCGCGCTCGTAATCTGCGACATCGACTTGCGCGTGGCCTCCTTGGGGGACAGCCCCTCCTCGCTCATCACGCGCTCGACGTTCTCCACCACGACGATGGCGTCGTCCACGAGCAGGCCGATGGCGAGCACCATCGCGAACATGGTGAGCATGTTCGCCGAGTACCCCAGCGCGGTGAGCACGCCGATGGTCCCCAACAGCACCACCGGCACCGCGATGGTGGGGATGAGCGTGGCGCGGAAGTTCTGCAGGAACAGGTACATCACCAGGAACACCAGGAGGATGGCCTCCAGCAGCGTGGAGACCACGCCCTGGATGGCGACCCGGACGAACGGCGTGGTGTCGAACGGCACCACCGCCTTGAGTCCCTTGGGCAGCGTCGGCTCCATCTCCTTGAGGGCCGCCGCCACGCCCTGCGCGGTGTCCAGGGCGTTGGCGCCCGTGGCCAGCGACACGGCGATGCCCGTGGCGGGCTTGCCGTTGTAGCGGCTGATGACGCTGTAGTCCTCGGAGCCCAGCTCCACGCGGGCCACGTCGCCCAGCCGCAGCACGGAGCCGTCCGCGTTGCCTCGCAGGACGATGTTCCGGAACTGCTCCGGCGTCTGGAGGCGGTCCTGCGCCGTCACCGTGGCGTTGAGCTGCTGGCCCTTCACCGCGGGCGTGCCGCCCAGCTGGCCCACCACCACCTGCTGGTTCTGCCCGCGGATGGCGCCGATGACGTCCGTGGGCGTCAGCGCGTAGGTGTCCAGCTTGTTGGGGTCCAGCCAGATGCGCATGGCGTACTTCGTGCCGAACACCTGGGTGCTGCCCACACCCGGGACGCGGGAGATGGGGTCCACCATGTTGGTGGCGACGAAGTCCTGGATGTCGTCACCGCCCATGCTGCCGTCCTCGGACACGAAGCCGATGACCTGCAGGAAGCCCGAGGCCGCCTTGGTGACGGCGATGCCCTGCTGCTGCACGGCCTGCGGCAGCAGCGGCGTGGCCAGCTGCAGCTTGTTCTGCACCTGCACCTGCGCGATGTCCGGGTCGGTCCCGTTGGCGAACGTGAGGGTGATGGTCGCCGCGCCGTTCGACTCGCTGGTCGACGACATGTAGAGCAGGTTGTCGAGCCCCTTCATCGTCTGCTCGATGACCTGCGTGACGGAGTCCTCGATGGCCTTCGCCGAGGCGCCCGGGTACACGGCGCTCACCGTCACGGTCGGCGGAGCGATGATGGGGTACTGCGCGATGGGCAGCCGGGTGATGGAGAGCGCGCCAGCCATCATGATGATGATGGCGAGGACCCACGCGAAGATGGGTCGATCAATGAAGAATCTTGCCATGGCCGCGTTCCGTCACTCGTTGGGAGCCGGCGGGACGAGGGGCGCGGCTTCGCCCCCCTTCGTCTCTGTCGGCGGGGCTTCCGTCGCCTGGACGGGCATGCCCGGCTGGATCTTCTGGAGACCGGAGATGATGACGCGGTCGCCCTCGGACAGGCCGCTGTCCACGAGCCAGCGGTCTCCCACGGTGCGGCTCACCGCGACGGTGCGCGGCTCCACCTTGCCGTCCTTGCCCACCACGAGCGCGGAGGCGTTGCCCTTCGCGTCGCGCGCGATGCCCTGCTGCGGGACGAGGAGGCCCTCCTGACGCAGGCCGTTGCCCACGAGCGCGCGCACGTACATGCCGGGCAGGAGCATCTGGTCGGGATTGGGGACGGTGATGCGCAGCGCGAAGGTGCCGGTGCCCGGGTCCACCGTCACGTCGGAGAACGTGAGCGAGCCTGGGTGCGAGTAGCGGCTGCCGTCCTCCAGAAGCAGCGTCACCGGAGTGCTGTCGGTGGGCTTGAGCGTGCCGGCGCTGAGCTCCTTGCGCAGGCGGAGCAGCTCGCTGCTCGACTGGGTCAGGTCGACGTAGAGCGGGTCCAGCTGCTGCACGACGGCGAGCGCCTGCGGCTGGTTGGCGGTGACGAGCGCGCCCTGGGTGACAGACGACTTGCCGATGCGACCGGTGATGGGTGAGGTGATGCGCGCGTGTCCGAGCGTCACGCCGGCGCGCTGGACGGCGGCCTGCGCGGCCTTCACGTCCGCCTCCGCCTGGGCGAGCGCGGCGACGGCCTTCTCGTTGTCGGCGGGGGTGACGGCCTCGAGCTTGAACAGCTCGGCGGAGCGCTTGGTGGAGAGGGCGACCGAGGTCAGCGTCGCCTGGGCGCGCTCCAGCGCGGCCTTGGCGCTGGCGTAGTCGGCGCGGTAGGTGGCGTCATCGAGCTCATAGAGGGCCTGGCCCTCCTTCACCTGGCCGCCCTCGGTGAAGAGCCGGCGCTGGACCAGGCCGTTGACCTGGGGGCGGACCTCCGCGACGAGGAACGCCTGGGTGCGCCCGGGCAGCTCGCGCGTGAGCAGCACGGACTCGGACTTGAGGGTGACGACGGTGACGGGGGCGGCCTGGGGAGCCTGTTGCTGTTGCTGCTGCTCGGCGGGCTTCTCACAGGCGACCAGCAGCACGGCGCCAGACAGCATTCCAACGAACGCCGGCGTGAGCCGACGTGAACGAGACCACATGAAGTCCTCGGGGGTGGGGGACTGAAACGGGCGGCCGAAATGCTTCCGGCGCGGCCTCTCCTCTACCGAATACGCGCGCTCATGCCACCAAATCCGCATGTGTCCGGAGTGAATCCTCCGAAGCGACGTCAGCAATTCGCGGCGGACGAAATCCCGCTGGAATCCTGACAGGAATGGTGTGCACGCGAGATTTCCGGTTGTGCGGCGTGCACGCGTTTTCGAGCACGACGAACGGTCGTTCTCGGGCGCGACACGCGCACGTCACGGAGGTGAGGACGGGCGCCACCCCACGAGGGCGCCCGTCCTCAGGAGCCTTAGCTCAGGGCACCAACGCGCGCTGCTGCGCGAGGAGCCAGTCCCAGAAGGCGTAGTTGTTGTAGGTCTGGGTCCAGCAGTCATGCGCGCTGCCGGGAATCACGGTGAGCCGGGCCTGGAGGTTGCCCGTCGACACATAGCCCGGCTGGGACGTCCACACGTTGCTCGCGGCGCCGGCGAACAGGTACGTCAGCGTCGCGGACGGCTGCGGCACCGTCACCATCTGTCCCTGATTGAAGTTCTTCGTCACGCCCATCAGCCACGAGCGCTCGGCCAGGAGCGAGTTGCCATCCGCGTACGAGTGCACGGCCCACACCGGCACGTTCTTCAGCTGGGTGATGGTGGGGCCCGGGCCGCCGATGTTGGTCGCCATGGGCGCGAGCGCCGCCAGGCGGTGGCCGTACGTATACGCGTACTGCCAGGCGCCATAGCCGCCGTAGCTCAGGCCCGTGACGTAGATGCGGGACAGGTCCACGCGGTAGTTCGCCACGATGAAGTCGACGAAGGCGTTGACCTCGGCGGGGACCCAGTTCGTCGCCGCCTGCGGCGTGAAGATCATCACCTGCTTCTGGCCGAAGTACGTCTTGGCCGTGGGCTCGTGGCGGATCTTCTTCAGCGCCCCGTTGGCCGTGCCCTTCTCGAACAGGGCCGCCTCGTTCTGCGCGGTGCCGAACTCACCCCGGCCGTTGAGGTGGATGATGACCGGGTAGCGCGTCTCCGGAGACGTCAGGTAGCCGGGCGGCAGGTACTCGACGTAGCCGTACAACGTGCCCGTGCTCGCGGGCATGCGCGTCACGAGCTGGTCCTCGGCGGTGACGGTGAGCCGCGAGCCCTGCGCCTCCAGGGACTCGTGCTCCCCCAGCTCCCCTCCGCAAGCAACAGCCCCCATCACGAAACACAGCAACATCCAACGTAGCAGCATGGTGTGCTCTCCAGGTTGAACGACGGTAGGCACCTGGAGTCTGCACAAAAGCCGGAATCCCGGAAACAGCCACAGCCCTGCTGATACAATCGGGATTCAAATGCGACACGAGGGCCGTCGACGCACCTGGCCCCCGCTGCCCTCACATCAACCGCCCCAAGAGCCCCGGGCAAGGCAGGTGCAGCGCACAAACAGACGCGCCATGTCTTGCTTTGCGGCCGCGACGCCCAGGCTTCAGCGACTCGGGACAGGCTCACGCCGCCACAGCGGCTCGGCCGGCACGCGCTCCAGGATTCCGGAGCCGAAGACCCGGTCCAGCTCCAGGTAGTCCATGTGCACGTAGCCGATGTGGCAGCCACAGGTCGCCTTCGAGCACGGTCGGGGTCGCAGCGCCTGGTCGAAGTCCGACGCGTAGATGTTGCCAATCGCCTCGTCGATGAAGTGACACCGCCGCGCCGTGCCCTCCCCGTCCACGGAGATGACCGACTCCCCTCCCCTGCACGCCTTCCCCAGGCTCGGGTGACGCACGTTGTTCACCGGGAACAGGGGGTCCAACCGCGTGAAGCGCGCCACGTCCTCGGGCGTGTAGGGCTCCTCCTGCCCGTCCTTCACCGCGTTGATCCACAGGTACGTCTCGGCCGGCAGCTCGCGGCGCAGCGCCTGGGCCTCCTCCACGAAGCGCAGGAAGCCCACCACGCCCACGCTGTGCCGGACGCCCAGCGACACCAACGTCTCGCACTGCTTCAGGAAGCGCGGCCGCTTCGTCCACTCCGGGTGGTACGTCGCCCAGAGGCCCAGCTTCTCCGCGCGGCAGTCCTTCACCCAGTCCAGCCGACACGACAGGTTCGTCTGCGCCGCCACCCGTTCCACGTGCGGCAGATGCGTCAGCCGCGCCAGCGCCTGCTGATACCAGGGCCAGATGAGCGCCTCACCCCACGGCGTGAAGAACACCGACACCGTGTCCTGCGTGCGCGCCTCCACCCACGCGATGAACCGCTCCAGGTCCGCGCGGTCCTTCGCCAGCTCCTCGTCCGTGTGCTTCCACTTCCCGAACGGGCAGTACTCGCAGCCGTAGTTGCAGCTCGACAACGGCCCCCGATAGAGCACCGTGAGCTTCATCGCCAGGCGTACTCCGACGACAGCGAGCGCACCCCGTCCGAGTGCAGCCACGGCCCAATCAAGTCCGAGCGCTCCACCCCCGCCGCCGTCAGCCGCAGCCCCGTGGCATCCCTGAGCCCCAGGCCGTGCGCCTCCAGCTCCAACAGCTCCGGGAAGTCCTCCAGCACCTCCGCGCCGAATCGCGCCCGGTACGCCGCCAGGTCCACCCCTTCCGCGAGCAGCGACAACAACATGAACCTGCGCCGCCGCTCCCCCTCGTCCAACCGGAAGCCGTACCCCACCTCCCCAAAGGACTCCGCCGTCCGCGCGCTGTACGACGCGATGATGTTGCGCACCTCCCGCGAGCCCACCGCGTACTCGGACGAGTAATGCACCGCCCCCGTGTACGAGCGCGCCCCGCAGCCCAGCCCCACCATCCCGTCCTCCTGGCAGCGGTACACGGGGCCCCCCGCGTCCGGCGCGTGCTTCGCGCGGAACATGCGCATCGACACCTGCGTGTACCCCTGCGACAGGAGGAAGTCCCGGCCCGTGCGGTACAGCGACAGCCGCAGGTCATCCCACGCGCGCGCCTTCTTCCCCAGGAACGTCAGCGGACGCACGTACAGGGGATACAGGTAGATCTCCTCGGGCGAGAAGCGCAGCGTCTCCCGCAGCGAGTACAGGAAGCTCTCCGGCGTCTGCCCCTCCATCCCATAGATGAGGTCCAGGTTCAGCGTCGGGAAGCCCGTCGAGCGGATGAGGTCCAGCGCCGACTCCACCTGCGCCGTCTTCTGCGGACGCTTCACCGCGGCCACCTCCGCCTCGATGAAGCTCTGCACGCCCATGCTCACCCGGTCCGTGCCCCGCGACCGCAGCGTCCGCAGCTTCTCCGCGTCCACCGTCTCCGGCGACACCTCCACCGACACCGGGATGTTCCGAGGGTCCGCCCCCAGCACCTTCTCCGCCAGGTCGAACACCTTGTTCAGCCCCGCCACGTCCAGCAGCGTCGGCGTGCCTCCGCCCAGCGCCAGCCTGGCGAAGCTCGCCCGGCCCAGCGCGTCCTTCACCCGCTGCGTCTCGCGCTCCAGCGCGCCCAGATACCCGTCCACCACGTCCTGCCTGGGGCCCGCCGCGGTGAACAGGTTGCAGAACCCGCAGCGCATCTCGCAGAACGGGACGTGGAAGTAGAGGAACAGCGCGTCGCGCCGCTCCTCGGCCCACACCGACTCCAACGAGAGCGGCGGCGTGAAGGGCCGGTAGGCCGTCTTGTGCGGGTACCCATACAGGTACGCCACGTACGGCGACTCTCCCAACATCTGCTCCAGGCGCGTCATGGTGCGGGCTCTCACGGCAGGGTGAACTCCGCGTAGGGCACCGTCCAGACGACGGGGTGACCCACGCGGTGACCGTTATAACCGCCCTCGCCGTACGCCGTGCCGTGGTCCGAGCAGACGATGCAGAAAGCCGGCCCCCGCCGCCGCAGCGCGGCGAACAAGGGTGGGAGCTGACTGTCCACGTATTCCAGGGCTGCCGCGTGGCTCTCCCGCGAGTCCTCGCTGGCGCCCGGCAGGTAATGACGGTTGGGCTGGTGGAGCGCGGAGATGTTGATGAACAGGAAGACTCGCTGTGGCCTCGGGAGGGCGTCCAGGCGACGGACCGCCAGGGCCACCTGGTGCTCGGTCGAGCGGGGCTCGCGCACCCCCAGCTCCGGCGCCCAGTGGCTCTCCGCGAACAGGCCCGGCAACACGTTGCCCAGCGGGTTCAGCTTGTTGAAGAAGCCCACGCCGCCGATGCACACCGTGTGGTAGCCGCGCCCCGCGAGCCCCGTCACCAGGTCCGGCGCATCCAGCACACACGTCCCCTGCCCCGTCGTCTCACTGCCCTCGAAGCGCATCGCGAACAAGCGCGGGTGGCGGCCCGGACGCGCGGGGGTGGGAAGAAAGCCCGCGAAGAAGGCGTGGTGCGCGGCGTAGGTGAAGCTCGCCGGCGAGTGCCGCTCCTCCCACTGTCCTCCAGGCAGGAGCGCGGCCAGGTTCGGGATGCGCCCCGAGGCGGCCAGCTCGGTGGCCACGTCGTGGCGCAAGGTGTCCAGCGTGAGGAAGAGCAGGTCGTGCGAGCCGACCACCTGGTTCATGTCCATGTCGAGAGCACCCGCTCGAGGTCCTGCACGGCCGTGGAGACGCGCTCCACGGTGAAGTCGGGAGGAGGCAGCGACGCGGGCCACTCGCGCCCGTGCGACACCCAGCACGTGGTGATGCCCAGCCGCCCCGCGCCGACGATGTCGCGTACCGGGTCATCGCCCACGTGGAGCACCTCCGAGGGCGCGCGGTTCACGTGCTTCAGCGCCGCCTGGAAGATGGCCGGGTCGGGCTTCTCCACGCCCACCTCGCTGGAGAAGAACCCCCGCGGCACGCAGTGGTGGAGCCCGGCGTGGAGCAGCTTCATGCGCTGCGTGTCCGCCGAGCCGTTGGACACCACCACCACGGGCTGACGGCCCACCCGCGCGGCGAGCCACGTCACCAGCTCCGGGTCCGACGTCACCTGCCGCGCCAGACCCACGTGGAACTCCGCGCGCAAGTCATTCTCGGAGAGCCCCACCGGGAAGCGCTCGAGCAGATCCTGGAAGAACGCCTGCCGGTCGCGCCCACCCCGCTCGTCGAGCACGCGCAAGGTGGCCAGGTCCTCGGCGCGACGGTGCGCGGGGAAGACGTCCGGGAAGCGGGCCATGAAGCTCTCGAAGTAGCGCGTGAAGGCGCCGCCTCGGTCGATCAACGTGTCGTCGACGTCGAAGAAGAGCGCCTTGGGACGCACCGGACCGTACTTCCCGAAGGCCCGGGGCTTGTCCATCCAGCGCTTGTCCGCGTACTGCCCACCCTTCTTTCGCATCGCACCCTCCCGTGCCTCACGGCGCGGGTGAAGTCCAGCGGCTCAGCTGGCGGCCGGCGATGAGCGGTCGTACGCCCGCAGCGCCTCGACGACCTCCTCGCGTGAGTCCGTGAGGAGCAGGTGCCGCGCGTACGCGTGGCCCTGCGCGAGCTGCGCCAGCAGCGGGTACACCGGACGGGTGCGCGTCCAGAACTCCCGGCCCAGGAAGATCATCGGGCTGATGACGCCCACGCTGTTGTAGTGATTCTGGCAGGCGTCCTGGAAGACCTCCTGGATGGTGCCGGCGCTGCCGGGCGCGTACACGATGCCGCCCTTGGCAATGGTGAGCAGGCCGTCCTCGCGCACGCTGTTGGCGAAGTACTTGGCGATGTGCGTGGCGAAGGGGTTGGGCGGCTCGTGGCCATAGTGCCACGTGGGGATGCCCAGGCTCGAGCAGGCGAAGACGTCCTTGGGTCCGAGGGGGAACGCGCCGCGCACCTCGAAGGCCCGCGCCAGCCACTCGCGGTCCGTATAGCTGGGAGCCCTGGCGAGGACCTCGAGTCCCGCGTCGAGCTCCGCCTCCGTGCGCGTGGCGAACCAGGCGCCCACGTGCGTGGCCTCCATCGCGCCGGGGCCGCCGCCGCTCACCAGGAAGAAGCCCGCGCGCGTCAGCTCGCGCGCCAGCGTGGCCACCTCGCGATAGTCGGGCATGCCGCGCTTCATGGAGTGCCCGCCCATGATGGCCACCACCTTGCGCGGCGGCCCCGCCTTGAAGAGCAGGCCCTCCATGGCGTCCGTCACCGCGTGGTCATGCAGCCGCTGCGCGAGCGTCTCCAGCAGCGTCGGCGGCGTGCCCCGACCGTGGGACTCCCAGTGGCGATAGATGCGCGCGTCGAGCGTGTCCTCGTACGTCTCCGGGCGCGCCGGGTCGAAGCCCGCGTACAGCTCCTCCGGCGTGTAGAGCGTGCCCCGGTACGGCTGATAGGGCACCCCGGAGATGGGCGGGAAGACGAGCGCGCCGTGGGCGAGCGCCGCCTGGAGCGCGTCCTTCTCCAGCTCGCAGCCCAGGAACACGGTGCCCGCCAGCGGCAGCGTGCCCAGTTCGCGCGTGTAGCGCCTCAGGTCCAACCCCTGGATGACAACGTTGGCGAGGCTGTGTCCCTCGCGAAGATGCCGCTCGAAGGCCTCGGGAGTCTCTAGCTCGATCACCCCGGAAGGATTCCACGCCTCGCGGCCATCTTGAAGGCTAGAAGAGGACCACCATGGTGCCCTTGGGCATCTGCTCGTACAGCCTGGTGATGTCCCCCGGGTGGAACACGACGCAGCCCCAGGACAGCCGCCCGCCGCTCTCCTCCAGCGACCACTCGCCCGACCAGCCGTGGAACCCGATGCCGCTGCCCAGCCGGGTGCTCGCGTCCGTCGCCTCGCGCGCCGTCCACGCGCGCGCAATCCTCTCGCGCGCCTTCTGCGTGAGCCACCCGCGCTCCACGCCCCGGCTCGCGTCCCAGGGATTCGGGTAGTTCACCCGCAGCCAGTGGCCGCCGTAATAGGCCGCGTACGGCCCGGTGATGTTCCCGCGCACCGTCTGCACGATGAAGTACATGCCCACGGGCGTGCGGTTGTCGCCCCGCTCCTGCTTGGGCCCCTCCCCCTGGCCGAAGCCCACCTCCACCCTCGCCCGCTCGACGCCCCGCTCGTACAACCGGAGCTCGTTCCGAGCGTGCGAGATGAGCACCAGCACCGGCTCCTCCAACGGCTGCGGCAGGCGGGCCCGCTCCCGGGTGAAGCACCGGGCCTCCGCCGGGGACAGCTCGCGGTCCGTGTGCAGCACCACGGAGGCCCGCGGCCCCACGCGCCCGAGCACCTGTCCGCGGGACACCCCGTCTCCGCGGTCCAGCGACACCGACACCAGTCCCGAGTACACGGCGCGCACGCGCTGGAGCTCGTGGTTCTCGTGATACAGATGTTCCAGGGTGACACTTTCGCCCGTGACCTCCACCACGCGGCCTCGAGCCAGGGAGCGCGCCTCGGCGCCGGGCTTCGCGCCACCCAGGTCCGCCCACGCCTCGAACCCGTCCGCGGGAGCGTGGGCCGGACGCAGCCAGGCCTCGAAGACATCCGGCGCCTCGGCGAGCGCGCGTGGGGTGACCAGGGCGAACAGGAGGCAGGACAGGAGCCCGCCATGACGGAGCACGAATCGAGGCACGTGTCCTGGACACTCGGGCCGCGCCGACGGTTCCGTCAACCCCCTCGTCAGCGCCGGGCCTCCAGCGCGCGCAAGGCCGCCTGGGCCTGGAGCAGCTCAGGGTGGGCATTGGCCGCGGCGGCGTCCTGCGCGGCCAGCCGCAACTGTCGCGCGGCCTCCTCGCGCTCTCCCAGCCGCAGGTGGGCGCGCCCCAGGGCGCAGCGCAGGAGCGACTTCAGCTTCCGGTCTCCCAGCATGCCCGCGAGCTGGAGTCCCCGGACGGCGTCCTCCTTCGCCAGCTCCGGCGCGTCCGCCTGGCTGTGCAAGAGCGCGAGGCCATGGTGCGTGTACGCCATGCCGCCCCGGTCCCCCGTGCGCGCCTTCGAGTCCAGCGCGAGCTGGAAGTAGTGCACCGCGCGCTCACGGTCCCCCGAGCGCGCGTAGGCATCCCCCAGGTTGAACAGCGCCGTGGAGTGCTCCCACGTGTCCCCCGCGCGCTCGGTCCAGCGCAGCACCGCCGCGTACTCCGCCGTGGCCTGCTCCGGTCGCCCCTGCCGCATCAGCAGCATCCCCATGGCGCGGTGCAGGGACGCCTCCGCGCTCGCCCGGCCCACGCCGTCCTGCACTGGCACCTGGAGCAGCCGAGCGCGCGCGCTCCCCAGCCGCGCCTCCGCCTCGGTGAAGCGGCCCAGCCAGCACAGCGCGAGCGAGGACAGCGCGTCCAACGAAGCGGCGGCGACGAGCACCTCCTCGGATGACTCCTCCACGACGCCCACCTCGCCCAGCGCCACCACCTCCTCGTGGCGCTCCAGCGACAACACCACCGAGACCAGCTTGCTCAAGCACTGGAGC
>NZ_SRLW01000019.1:0-56754 GCF_006518215.1 Myxococcus sp. AB025B | reverse complement strand
TCGATTCGCAAGGCCGAGAGTTTGACCAGCGGGAAGAAGGCGGCGAAGTAGCCCCCACCAGCGTCGTCATCCGGTGTTCGGCATGCTCCGGAATGGGTGTTCGGCTTGGACCGGACTCAGTGATCGGCATGGCCGGAATACGCACCCAGTGCCCGACACATCGTCGACACCGCATGCTCGGCCTGGTTCTCGCTCACGAATCGGAACGCTTCTTGGGCGTCCCGACGCCTTCCTGTGCGAACCAGGCCGCGGCTTTTGAGAGGATGTCACGCTCCTCGCGCAGCACCTTCACCTCGCGCCGCAAGCGGGCCAGTTCCTGCTTCTCGTCCGACGTCAGCCCATCCTGTCGCGTGCCCTCGTCCAGTTCGCTCTGGCGTACCCAGTTGCGCACCGTCGTGTCAGTGACGTGGAACTCCTCGGCCAGGCTGCTCGTCGTCCGTCCCGCCTTCGCCAACTCGACGATTCGCGCTCGGAACTCCGGCGGGTATGGGGGCTTCGGTTTCGGCATCGTTGGGTCCTTCTCCCACAGTTGAATGGACTCAACGAACCCGACGCAACTCCACGGTGACGCTGTCCGCCCGAAGTGTGTACGCAATTTGTACGTAACCGACTGAACGCCCGAGTACCCGTCCGAACGGTTCGGGCCTCGCCGCGAACCACGTCAACTACTCAGAATCAGAGGGAAAAAGGTGGCGGTAGGGCATGAGAATCGAACTCACCAGGGACGCCTCTCAGCGCCCCTCACCGGTTTTGAAGACCGGGCCGGCCACCAGGTCCGGAGGCCCTACCGCCTCTGATTAGTGCCGGCGACCCCCGCACCCGTCAACGCGCCCGTGCACCCCGCGCCGGCTTCGGCCCCGGCAGCCCGTGCACAATCGTCTCCAGCAGCGTGTCCCCCAGCATCTCCGCCGTCGTCTCCTTGAACGCGGCGCACGTCAGCTTGAGGCTCACAATCCCGTGCAGCCCCGCCCACAGCATCTCCGCGAGCCTCGCGGGCTGGGCCTCCGGCGCCAGTCTCCCAGCGGCCTGCAGGTCCACGAACACGCTCGCCAACAAGCCAAATGAGCGCGGCCCCGCTCCGTCCGGCGTGCCCTGGAACAGCTCCGCCGACAGCTTGGGGTCCTCCATGAAGATGAGCCGGTAGGTCTCCGGATGCTCCTGGCCGAACGCCACATAGGCCGCGGCCATCACCTTCAGCCTCGCCAGCGGCTCGGGCTCCACCGCCGCGGGCTCCAACTTCGCCAGGAACTCCTCGAACCCCCGGATGCTCAGCTCCCGGGCAATCGCCTCCCGGTTCTCGAAGTGCAGGTACAGTGTCGCCGGCGCGTACTCCACCGCGTCCGCCAGCTTGCGCATCGACAGCGCCGCGAACCCCTCCTTCACCACCATCTCTCGCGCCACCCGCAGGATGTGCTCCCGCAACTCCGCCCGCTGGCGCTCCTTCCGCTCCGTAATCCCCATACCCACCACCCTAGGACTTGATCTCCCGAACGACCACCACTAAATGAACGGTGTTCAATGAACGGTGTTCACAAAATCTCCGCTGTTCGTGCGCAAGGAGTCCGACATGGCAGGCAAGGTGGCGTTGTTCGGAGCGTCCGGAGTCATCGGCCAGAGCGTGGCCAACGCGTTGAAGGCCGAGGGACGGCCCTACCGGGTGGTCGGCCGCTCCAGGGGCTCACTCGAATCCGAGTTCGGCGCGGACCCGCTCGCCGAAGTCGTGACGTGGAACCCGGATGACCCGGCCTCCGTCAGGGACGCCGCCCGGGGCGTGGACACCCTCATCTACATGGTGGGCGTCAATTACTGGCAGTTCCACCTGCATCCGCAGGTCATGCGAAAGACGCTCGACGGCGCCATCGCCGAGGGCGTCAAGCACGTGGTCCTCATCGGCACCGTCTATCCCTACGGCCTGCCTCGCACCACGCCCGTGCGCGACGACCACCCGCGCGAGCCCAACTCCTTCAAGGGCCGCATGCGCAAGGAACAGGAGGACCTCCTCCTCGCCGAGCACGCCGCCGGCCGCATCCAGGCCACCATCCTCCGCCTGCCCGACTTCTACGGCCCCCACGTCGAGCGCAGCTTCCTCCACCGCGCCTTCGTCGCCGCCCTCGCCGGCAAGCGCGCCCAGCTCATCGGCCCCATCGGCCGGCCCCACGAGTTCATCTTCGTCCCCGACGTGGGCCCCATCGTCCTCAAGCTCATGGACGAGCCCCGCGCCTACGGCCGCTCCTGGAACCTCGCCGGCGCCGGCGTCACCACCCAGCGACAGATGATCGAAGAGACGTACCGACAGCTCGGCCGCCCCGCCAAGGTCCTCACGATGGGGAAGGGGATGCTGCGCTTCATCGGCCTGTTCGACCCGTTCATGCGCGAGCTGGTGGAGATGCACTACCTGCTCACCACCCCCGTGCTCATGGACGACTCGGAGCTGCGCCACCTGCTCGGGGACGTCCCCAAGACGCCCTACGCCGAGGGAATCCGCCAGACGCTCGCCGCCATGAAGGCGCCGCGCTCGGCCACCGTCAGTCCAGCCCCCGTTGCCACAGGTCGTCCTCGTCCAACCCCATGAGGTGACCGACCTCGTGCATCACGGTGATTCCAATCTGCTCGATGAGCTCCTCGCGCGTCTTCGCGAAGCGCTCCAGGTTCTTCTGGTAGAGCACGATGGACGCGGTGAGGTGGTCATACGCGCTCGTCACGCTGCGCTCGCCCACGGGCGTCCCACGGAACACGCCGAGGATGCTCGGTGACAGGGGAGGGTCCTGCCCCAACAGGTCCTCATCCGACGGGAGGTCCTCCACCGCGATGGTGACGTTGTCCAGGTACTGCTTGGCGTGCTGGGGCAGCGCCTTCACCGCGTCCTCCACCGCGCGGTCGAACTCCGCCTCGCCCAGCGCCACCGGGGGAGGGAACTCCTCGGGCACCAGCGCCTGCGCCCGCGCGAAGCGCTTCTTCGCCTCCTTCTCGTCCCCGCGCCGCTCCGCCATCAGCCCCAGGTAGTGGTGCGCCCACGGCTCGTCCGGCATGTCCTTGAGCACCGCCTCGAAGGCTCCGCGCGCGTCGTCGAAGCGGCACAGCTCGAACAGGGCGATGCCCCGCTCCAGCCTCGCGTCCACCGAGCGCGGCATGTGCCCGAGCGCCGCGTCCAGGCTCACCAGGGCCTGCTCGCACTCGCCCATCTGGTTGAGCCCCATGCCCTCCAAGAGCAGGAACTCGTAGAGCATCTCCACGTCCTGCTCGCGCTGCGCCAGGCGCTTGCCCCGCGCGCACAGCTCCAGGCCCTCCTCCACCGCCTCGCGGTCCTCGCCCGCCCGGCACACCAGGCAGTCCGCGGCGCCCAGCAGGATTTCCAGGTCCTCGGGGGCGGCCTTCAGCGCCAGGCCGAAGGCGCGGCCGGCGTCCTCCAGGCGCCCCAGCTCCGTGAGGGCCGCGGCCCGGTAGTGCAGGGCCTCCGGCAGCTCCGGCGCGTCCGAAAGCAGACCCTCCACCTGTCCCAGGGCGCCCTCGAAATCGCCCGCCTCGAAGGCGTCCGCCACCGCCTCCAACCGCACCCTCGGGTCCCCCGACCCCGATGCCTTCCCGGTCCGCTTCTCCATGGCCCGGCTCATAAGAAGGCCCGCTGTGCGTTGTCAACGACAGGGGCGGCTGTTACGGTTCAGCGCCCTGTTGGTGCGGCATTCCGTCCTGTGAACATCCTTGTCGTCGACGACGATCTCGAGCTGTGCACCTTGCTCTCTCGCTTCCTGGAGATGCATGGGTACACCGTGTACTCGGCGTCCGACGCCCTCCAGGCGCTCGACATCATGGAGCGCAACGAGGTGGGCATGGTCATCACGGACTACATCATGCCCCACCTGGATGGCATCGCCTTCACGGAGATGCTCAAGGCCGACCCCCGCTTCCAGGCCATCCCGGTGCTCCTCATGACGGCCAGCACCGACGGCAACGTCACCGAGAAGGGCCTGCGCAAGGGCGTGGCCCTCACCCTCAACAAGCCCCTGGACATGGGTCAGCTTTTGACCCTGGTGCGCTTCGCCGAGTAGTCCCGGCCGCCCCTGTCCCAAGGACGTGGCGGGCCGTCCGCTCGCCCACACGTCCGCCCTTCTCGGTTGACATCGTTGCCCCGCCCCTTATGTTGGCGCTCGCCAGGGCCGAGTGCTAACGGCCTGCGTTGTACCCACAAAAATTCCAAGTAACTTCAGGAGGTTGCGATGGCAGCGAAGGAGATTTTCTTCCACCAGTCCGCCCGTGAGGCCATCCTGCGCGGCGTTCGTACGCTGGCGGATGCGGTCGCGGTGACGCTGGGTCCCAAGGGCCGCAACGTGGTCATCGAGAAGAGCTTCGGCTCGCCCACGGTCACCAAGGACGGCGTCACCGTCGCCAAGGAGATCGATCTCGAGAACAAGTTCGAGAACATGGGCGCGCAGATGGTGAAGGAGGTCGCGTCGAAGACCTCCGACAAGGCGGGCGACGGCACGACGACGGCGACGGTGCTCGCGCGCGCCATCTACGAGGAGGGCCTGAAGCTGGTGGCCGCGGGCCACAGCCCGATGGACCTCAAGCGCGGCATCGACAAGGCCGTCGAGGTGGTGGTGGAGGAGCTCAAGAAGATCTCCAAGCCCACGTCCGACAAGAAGGCCATTGCCCAGGTGGGCACCATCTCCGCGAACGGGGATGAGACCATCGGCACCATCATCGCGGACGCGATGGAGAAGGTGGGCAAGGAGGGCGTCATCACCGTCGAGGAGGCCAAGGGCCTCGAGACGACGCTCGACGTCGTGGAGGGCATGCAGTTCGACCGCGGCTACGTCTCGCCGTACTTCGTGACGAACCGCGAGCGCATGGAGGTCGTGGTCGACGACCCCTACATCCTCATCAGCGAGAAGAAGATCTCCTCGATGCAGGACATGATTCCCATCCTCGAGCAGGTCGCGCGCTCCGGCAAGCCCCTGCTCATCATCGCGGACGACATCGAGGGCGAGGCGCTGGCCACGCTCGTGGTGAACAAGATCCGCGGCGTGCTGAACGTGGCGGCGGTGAAGGCGCCGGGCTTCGGTGACCGTCGCAAGGAGATGCTCAAGGACATCGCCACGCTGACGGGCGGCATGGTGGTGAGCGAGGAGCTGGGTCACACGTACGAGAAGCTGACGCTCGCCGAGCTGGGCCGCGCCAAGCGCATCACGGTGGACAAGGACAACACCACCATCGTCGACGGCAACGGCAAGAAGGAGGAGATCGAGGGTCGCATCAAGCTCATCCGCGGGCAGATCGAGGCCGTGACGAGCGACTACGACCGCGAGAAGCTCCAGGAGCGCCTGGCGAAGCTGGTGGGCGGCGTGGCCGTCATCAACGTCGGCGCGGCGACCGAAGTGGAGATGAAGGAGAAGAAGGCCCGCGTCGAGGACGCGCTGCACGCGACCCGCGCGGCCGTCGAGGAGGGCATCGTCCCGGGCGGCGGCGTGGCGTACCTGCGCACGCTGGCGGCGCTGGAGGCGCTCAAGCCGGGCGGTGAGCAGAACTTCGGCGTGGAGATCATCCGCCGCGCGCTCCAGGAGCCGCTGCGGAAGATCGCCAGCAACGCGGGCGTCGAGGGCGCCGTGGTCATCAACAAGGTGCGCGAGGGCAAGGGCGCGTTCGGCTACAACGCCCGCACGGACACCTACGAGGACCTGGAGAAGGCCGGCGTCATCGACCCGACGAAGGTGGAGCGCACCGCGCTGCAGAACGCCGCCTCCGTCGCCTCGCTGCTCTTGACCACCGAGGCCATGGTGGCCGAGCGTCCGAAGGGCAAGTCCAAGGGCGGCGGCGCTGGCGGCGGCATGCCGGACTACGGCGGCGACGACATGGAGTACTGAGCCACGCTCCGCGCCCCGGGCTCCACGCTCGGGGGGGCGGTGGGTGAGCCGGCCTCGGCCCCGGTTGCCTCGTGTGAGGCACCGGGGCCGTTGTCTTTGGGTGGGGCAGGGGACGTGCGTCCAGGTGCCCACGGGCTCACGATGAGGGCGGGGCCGACGCGCGTCAGGGCTCGTGGTCCGCCGGGCCTCGGCGGCGGCTGGGAGCGACGCGAGGCCTGGACGTGTCAGGGCACCCGGCCGACCGCGCCCCCGGTGCCGCTCTCCTGTGAGGTGAAGAGCAGCGTGTCTCCGTCCACGATGAGTCCACCGGGGCCCGTGCCCACGGGGCCCACGGAATCCGTGGTGTTCGCCGGGCATCCGCGCACCCGGCGCAGGAAGCCCGCGTCACCGGCCACGGACTCCTTGAAGTACACCGCTCCGTGCAGTTCGACGGGGAAGAGGGGACCCTGCAGCCCGTCCGCGAGCACGCGTGCCTCACCACCGGCTCTCGGCAGCGCGAGGACACGGCCCGTGCCGCCGCCTCCCTCGGTGATGAGGAAGCGCGAGGGCGTCAGCTCCAGCGAAGTGCCCGAGGAGATGCTCGCATTCACGCGCTCTGCTGGAGTCTCCAGGTCCAACGGGACGCGGTAGAGACCCGGCTCCGTGTTCCCCGTCACGAGGAACCACACGTCCGTGCCGTCGATGCGCGCACCACGGACCTGGGTGCCGGCGGGGCCCTCGTAGAGCACCAGTGACGAGGAGGCGCTCCCCGTCGCGTCCACCCGCACGAGCCGCCGTGCTCCCGTCGCCACCACGACGTAGTCACGCCCGGCCAACCGTCCGAGGAGGACGTCCGTCCCGCTGGAGATGACATCCGGCACCGAGGCCTCGATGGGCACCGTGCCGCGCGCGCCCGTGGCCTTGTCCACGCGCCACAGTCCCGTCTGGTCCAACACGAAGAGGAACTGCGCGTTCACGGCGATGGCGTTGGGGGCAATGAAGCCCTTCGCCACCGTCGCCACATCGCCTCCCGACCTGGGGACCCGGAGAATCTGCCCGTTGCCCTCTGTCTGGCTCGGGCGCAGCGAGTGAGACTCGGAGATGTAGATGTCAGTCGCGTCCACCGCGAGCCTGCGCGGATTGTTCAGCCCGGGAACGAGCAGGGATTCGCGCACCGAGGCAGGGGGCTCGCAGCTCCCCGCGTCCTCCTCGCCAGAGCCCGCATCCGGCGAGCCGGTGCCGCCGTCTCCCGTCGAGCCGCCGTCATCGGCGCCCGTTCCACCATCGTCGTCGGAACCCGCATCGCTTCCCGCATCCGAGCCCGAGTCCACGGGCCCGCTCGCGTCCGGTTCGCCCTGCACCGGGGGCTTGTCCGAGGAACACGCCACACCCAGCAACAGGACGGACAGGAGCGCGAGTCTCATGGGACGCCTTTCTTGAACGCGCGGCTCAGCTCACGGCTGAGCGCCGTGGTGTCGGACAACAGCTTCGGCAGGCACGCCGCGGCTCCCGCGCGCAGCGACTCCAGCGCCGTCTCCATCGTCAGGTGCTCGGCGAGCACCACGAAGGGCGCGCCCTGCGCCAGCGCCTTGCCCAGCTCCAGCGCCTTGCGCCCATACGCCGGCGAGAAGTCCCAGCTCACCACCACGCCCGCGGGCTGCTCCAACGCGATGAGCTCCGACGTCGGGAGGATGCGTGCCTCCAGCCCCACCAGCTCCAGCGCCTCGGCGATCTGCGCCGCCGTGGTGGGGTTGTCCTCGAGCACGTCCACCCGCTTCACCTGCGTCGCGGTCCCAGGCTGGGCCGGGGGCGCCGCGAGCGTCGCGCGCAGCAGGTTGCGCACCTCGCGGATGTCGTCGAAGGGCTTGAGCAGGTAGTCCACCACGCCCAGCTCCAGCGCCTGCTGCGTCGTCACCAGCGACGGATAGCCCGTCATCAAAATCACCCGCGACGTCGCGGACAGCCGCCGCGCCTGCTGCGCCAGCTCCAGCCCCGACAGGCCCGGCAGGTTCTTGTCCGTGACGATGAGGTCCACCGGCGCCTCGCGCAGCAGGTCCAGCGCCTCCTCTCCGCTCGCGGCCTCGATGACCTCGCACTCCTTGCTCATCAGGTCGCGGAACACCATGCGGATGATGGTCTCGTCATCCACCACCAGCAGTCGCTTTCGCCGCCCGGGCGCGGCCTCGGTGGCGGGGAAGAGCACCCGGAACACCGTCGCTGGCGGCGGCACGTCCCGAATCGCGCCCTGCGGCGCCAGGTCGATGCGCGCGTGGTGCTCCTGCGCGATGCGCCGACACACCGACAACCCCAGCCCCGTGCCCCGCTTGCTGGCGGTGACGTACGGCTCGAAGATGCGCTCCTTGAGCTCGTCGGGGATGCCCGGACCCCAGTCCGCCACGTACAGCACCGGCGCCGAGCCCTCGCGCGTGAGCACCACCTTCACCCGCCCGCGCCCCGACATTGCGTCGCGCGCGTTGTTGAGCAGGTTCAGCGTGAGCTGCTCGATGAGCCGCGCGTTGCCCTGCGCGAAGATGTCCTCGGGCGCCTCGACCTCCAGCGAGATTCGCGCCGAGTCCGGGTTGACGCTGAAGAGCCTCGCGGCGGCCCAGATGGGCGCGGCCAGCGACAGGCGCTGCTGCGGCGCGGGCCGCTCGCTCGCCAGGCGGATGTAGTCGGAGACGATCTGCTCCATCCGCTCCACCTGCGACATGAGCAGCCGCAAGGGGCCCGTGGGACCACGGTCCTCGGCGAGCAGCTGGGCATACGCCTTCACGCCGAGCAGCGGCTGCCGCAGCTCGTGCAGCACCTCGGCGGCGAGCTGGGTGGAGTGGAGTCCCGAGCGCTGGAAGGCCGCCGCGGCCGCGCGCGCGGCTGGCAGGTCCCCCGCATCCAGGGCCTGGAGCAGTTGGGCGAGCGGCGCGGGTATCTCCATGTGAGGAGCATGACGGAGGCGGGCGGCTCCACGCAACGCACCAGGAGGGATTCCGTTGACCGACTCCCCGGGGACGCGGATGCTCCGAGCGTTCGCCTCGCGGCCCCAGCCTCCCCTGGACTGGACGCCGCCGCCAGGCCTCGGAGGGCCTCAATGCCGCAGACCGACCCGTTCCATTCGCTCGTGCCCCGGAAGATGACCGACTCCGAGCTGGCGCGCTCCATCCGGCTCAACATCGAGGCGGAGCTGGACGCCATCAACCTCTACGCCGCCCACATCGACGCCACCGACAACGAGGAGGCCAAGGCCGTCCTCCGTCACGTCATGGACGAGGAGCGCGAGCACGCCGCCCTCTTCTGGCAGCTCATCGCCCGGTTGGATCCGGAGCAGGCCCAGCACGCCCAGGAGGCCGTGGAGAAGTTCAAGCTCATCATCTCCGGTGCCCCGCATGAGTCCGTGGAGGCGGTGGGCAAGGAAGGCAAGGGCGGCGCCGAGGCCCCCGAGCCCAGCATCGTCAAGCGCCTCACCGTGGGGAACATGCGGCCCTGAAGCTCTGGTGCCGCTCAGGTGCCGCTGCTCCCCTGGCGCCGCTCGGCCGGGGGGGCCTCCAGGTCCTGCGCGGCCATGTAGACCACGTTCCGGGTGCCGCGCTTGCCGCGGTACATCGCCCGGTCCGACAAATCCAGCAGCGTGGCCTTGTCCCGTGCGTGCTCCGGGAAGCTGGCGACACCGATACACGTGGACAGCTTGAGCGACAGCCCCTCGCGCGCGAGGAACTGGTGCGTCTCCATGGTGCGCCGGATGCGCTCGGCCACCTTGAGCGCGCCGCCCGAGTCGGTGTTGCGCAGGAGCACCACGTACTCGTCGCCGCCGTAGCGCGCCACCACGTCGTGGTCTCTGACGCAGCCCTTCACCACGCGCGCGGTCTCCACCAGGAGCTTGGAGCCGACCAGGTGGCCGTGGTTGTCGTTGATGGACTTGAAGTGGTCCAGGTCCAGGAACAGCAGGCTGAAGGGGCGCTGCGTCTGGAGGGAGGCCTGGACCTCGCGGTCCAGCACCAGGTGCAGGTAGCGCGTGTTGAACAGGCGCGTCAGGTCGTCGACGTACGCCAGGTCCTCCACCGCCGCGAAGCGGTCCAGGTTGCGCAGGGCCAGCGCCCAGTTGCGCACCAGGTAGCTGGCGGCCTCGGCGCCGCCGTCCGTGGCGCGCGCGTCCGAGTAGAAGAGCACCGCGTGCCCCAGCACCGTGTTCGACTCGATGGCCGGGAAGGAGCTCACGCGCTGGAAGGGGACATCCAGCATCTCCGAGTCGCTGGGCGCCTTGCCGTGGAGGAGCTGCTCGCGCAGCCACGCCACCAGCGCCTCCTCGGTGCCCTCGGGGAGCCCCCGCGTGCCTTGGGCGCGCAGGCCCAGGTTGGCGTCGCGCTCCAAGAGGACGATGCCGTTGGCGTGCGCCATGGTCTCCAGCGCGCTGGTGGTGGCGACGGCGAGCTTCTCGCGGTCCAGCGTGGTGGCCAGGCGCTGACCGGCCTCGAGCAGCGCGACATGCCGGCGTAGCGAGGCGTTCTCCTGCATCAGCTCGCGCGTGGTGAGCGCGCGGCGCACCGCGTGCTGGAGGGCTTCGGGCGCGACGGGCTTGACCAGGTACTCCGCCGCGCCGCTCTTGATGGCGCGCACGGCGGGGTCCACCTTGTCCAGGCCGGTGATGACCACCACCTCCACGCCCGGATGTCGCTCCCGCACGTGCCGGAGGACCTCCATGCCGTCGCCACCGGGGAGGATGAGGTCCGTCACCACCGCGTCGAACCGGTCCGCGGCGAGCGCCTGTCGGGCCTCCAGGAACGTGGCCACCGCCGTGACGGTGTGGCCCACGGCCGTGAGGTAGTCGCCGTAGAGGGTGCGGGCGATCTTTTCGTCGTCGACGAGGAGAATGCGCGCCATCTCCCGCATGGCTTAGCACCCCCCATGGAACGCTGCTAGGGTCGCGCCCCGTGTCGCCCTTCGAAAGCGGTCGCCGTCTCTGCTTGCTCGTTGAAGCCGGGGAGACCCGCTATGCCGTGGAAGCCACCTCCGTCATGGAAGTGGCGATGCCCGGTGGCAATGGCAGCAACCTGCGAGGCGTGCTGGAAGTGAAGGACCTGGCGGCGCTGCTCGGCGGCGCGCCGGAGCCGGACGCGGGCATGGTGGTGGTACTGGATGTGAGCCCCACGCTCGCGGTGCGAGTGCGCTCCGTGGTGGAGGTGGCGGACGTGGCGCGCGCGCCGTTCTTCCTGTTGCCGCCGGGGCTGGCGGACTCGCTGGCGCCGTTGAGCCGGGGGGCGGTGCTGCACAAGGACCGGCTGTACCTGGAGCTCATCGCGGAGGCGCTGCCGCACCGGGTAGGCCCCCGCGCGACGCCTGCTCCCCCGCGCCCCGTTCACTGGGCCGAGTCCGTGCCCGAGCGGGCGCTGGTCTTCGAGTCACAGGGGCGGCTGTTCGGCGTCCCCCTGGCCTTCGTGTCCCAGGTGGTGGAGCGGGGCGAGGCTTTCAGCGTCCTGCCCGTGCAGAGCGGGCCGGTCGCCGGTATCTTCCCGCATGCCCAGGTCCTGTGGCCCATCTGTTCGGTTCCGGCACTGCTCGGGACGCCCCCCGCGCCGGAGCCGTTCTTCCTCCTGGCGGAGCTGGCGGGACGTCACGTGGGGCTGACGGCCACGCGGGTGCTCGGAGTGCTGCAGCGCTTCGAGCCGGACGAGACGGCGGGGACCTTCCGGGTGCCCGGGTTGGCGGAGCCGGTGCTGTTCCTCGACCTGCAGCGCATGTTTTCTTGATCGTCCCGGAGCGCGAACCGTAAGCTGCCAGGCTTGATACCGTGCCGTGAAGCAGGTTTTCACGGCCGGATTCCTCAACGAATTCAGGGGGTCCGACGCCCCCGAGGCCCGATACCGATGCCCAAGAATCTGCTGGTCGCCGATGACTCGCTCACCATCCGCAAGGTGATCGGCATGATCTTCGCGACCGAGGACTTTCAGGTGACCGCGGTCGACAACGGGCTGGACGCCATCTCGCGCAGCCGCGAGCTGCGTCCGGACGTCGTCCTGGCCGACGTGATGATGCCGGGCAAGAGCGGCTACGAGGTCTGCGAGGCGCTGAAGAACGACCCGGCCACGCAGGGCATCCCGGTGATGCTGCTGGCGGGCACCTTCGAGGCCTTCGACGAGAACCGCGCTCGCGCGGCCCGCGCCGATGACCACATCACCAAGCCCTTCGAGAGCCAGGTGCTGCTCGACAAGGTGAAGGCGCTGGTCGGCCAGAAGTCCAACACCCTGCCGGCCTCCGTCGCCACGCAGGTGATTCGTCCCTCCGCCACGCCCGTCGCGCCGCAGCCGGCCCCCGCCGCCGCGCCGCCCGTGGCCGCCCGTCCGGGCGTGCCGCCGGCGCCGGGCGTGCGTCCTCCTGGCCCCGGGATGCCGCCGGGCCCTGGCGCTCCGCGTCCTCCGGGTCCGGGCATGCCGCCCGGCATGGCGCGTCCTCCTGGCCCCGGGATGCCGCCGGGGCCTGGCGCTCCGCGTCCTCCGGGTCCGGGCATGCCGCCGGGTCCGGGCATGGCGCGTCCTCCTGGCCCCGGGATGCCGCCGGGCCCTGGCGCTCCGCGCCCTCCGGGTCCGGGCATGCCGCCGGGCGCCGTGGGGCGTCCGGGTGTCCCGCCTCCGCCGGGGGCTCCCGCGCCGGGCATGCCGCCGCGTCCGGGGATGCCTCCGGGTCCTGGTGCTCCGGGCATGGCCGGTCGTCCGGGCGCGCCCGGGCCGGGCATGCCGGGTGGGCTGCCCCGTCCGCCGGGTGCCACGCCGCTGCCTCCCATCGCGGGGGGTGGGGCGACGCAGCCGGCGGCTCGCAACCGGGATCCGTTCGGCCTGGGGGCTCCGGCGGCGCCGGTGGCCGCCCAGCCGGCCATCAGCATCGAGGACTCGCTGCCGGACACCAGCGGCGCCGAGGAGATCTCCCTCGACATCGGTGGCCCGCCGACGGCGCCCGCTCCGGTGGCCCGTCCGGCCGCCACGGCGCGTCCCACATCGTCGGATGGGGGCGAGGCCCTGCTTCGCGAGGCGCTGTCCAAGGCGTCGCGCGAGGTCATCGAGAAGATTGCCTGGGAGGTCGTACCGCAGCTGGCGGAGACCATCATCCGTGAGGAGCTCGAGCGGCTCATCAAGGACCGAGAGACCCAGCACTGAGGCGCCCCGCGCCGTAACCCCTTGACCTTTGCCGGCCCCCCTCAGGGGGGCTGGCCGTCTTCAATGACCGACACGACCGAACTGTCCAAGGCCTACGAGCCCACCGAGGTCGAGGCTCGCCTCTATGCCTTCTGGCTCGAGCGCGACTACTTCCGCGCCGCGGCGACCTCCGACAAGCCCGCCTTCTCCATCGTCCTGCCGCCGCCCAACGTCACGGGCAGCCTGCACATCGGCCACGCGCTTACCGCGACCATCCAGGACATCCTCACGCGCTGGAAGCGGATGAGCGGCTTCAACGCGCTCTGGCTGCCGGGCACGGACCACGCCGGCATCGCCACGCAGATGGTGGTGGAGAAGGAGCTCAAGAAGACCGAGGGCAAGAGCCGCCACGACCTGGGCCGCGAGCAGTTCCTGGAGCGCGTCTGGACGTGGAAGGGCAAGTACGGCGCCCGCATCGGCGAGCAGCACCGCTTCCTGGGCGCGTCGCTGGACTGGAGCCGCGAGCGCTTCACCATGGACGACCAGTCGTCGGCCGCGGTGCGCGAGGTCTTCGTCCGGCTGTACGAAGAGGGCCTGATGTACCGGGCCCAGAAGCTCATCAACTGGTGTCCCTCGTGCCGCACGGCGCTGAGCGACCTGGAGGTTGAGCACGAGGAGAAGAACGGCTCCATCTGGCACATCCGCTATCCCATCAAGGACAGCGAGCGCACGCTCACCGTGGCGACGACGCGCCCGGAGACGATGCTGGGCGACACCGCCGTCGCCATCCACCCCGAGGACGAGCGCTACCTGGGGCTCGCCGGCCAGCAGGTGGTGCTGCCGCTGACGGGCCGCGAGATTCCCATCATCGCGGACGCGGAGCTGGTGGACCCGAAGTTCGGCACCGGCGTGGTGAAGGTCACGCCCGCGCACGACTTCAACGACTACCAGACGGGCCTGCGGCACAAACTGCCGATGCTCACCATCCTGGATGAAGCGGCCCGGATGACGAAGGACACCGGCAAGTACGCCGGCATGGATCGCTTCGAGGCGCGCAAGGCGGTGCTGGCGGACCTGCAGGAGCAGGGGCTCCTGGAGAAGGAGGAGCCGCACAAGCTGAACGTCGGCACCTGCCAGCGCTGCGTCTCCGTCGTGGAGCCGCGCCTGTCGCCGCAGTGGTTCATCAAGATCGAACCCCTGGCGCGTCCGGCCATCGAGGCGGTGGAGCAGGGCCGCACGAAATTCGTCCCCGAGTCGTGGACGAACACGTACTTCCACTGGATGCGCAACATCCACGACTGGTGCGTCAGCCGCCAGCTGTGGTGGGGGCACCAGATTCCCGCGTACTACTGCACGTCGTGCAGCCCTCGTCAGGGTGACGACACCGACCTTCCGTTGGATGCCCCGACGGTGAAGGTGGGCGGCGTGGACTTCGCTCGCGCGGAGCCCATCGTCTCGCGCGGGACGCCGGAGTCGTGTCCCAAGTGCGGCGGCAAGAGCTTCATCCAGGACTCCGACGTGCTGGACACCTGGTTCTCGTCCGCGCTCTGGCCCTTCTCCACGCTGGGCTGGCCGAAGGACACCGCGGAGCTGAAGACCTTCTACCCAACGTCCGTCATGGAGACGGGCCACGACATCATCTTCTTCTGGGTCGCCCGGATGATGATGATGGGCCTGCACTTCATGGGCGATGTGCCCTTCCGCACCGTGTACCTGCACGCGATGGTGCGCGACGAGAAGGGCGAGAAGATGTCCAAGGTGAAGGGGAACGTCATCGATCCCCTGGACGTCATCCTCGGCGCGAAGCCCGAGCAGCTCAACGCGACGCTGAAGAACAAGTTCCCGCAGGGCATGCCCGCGTTCGGCGCGGACGCGCTGCGCTTCACGCTCGCCTCGCTCACCCAGCAGGGCCGCGACATCAAGCTGTCGATGGACCGGCTCGCCGGCTACAAGGCGTTCTGCAACAAGCTGTGGAACGCCAGCCGCTTCGCCCTGATGAACATGGGCGGCGGGTACCAGTACGACGGCCGCTCGCCGAAGGAGCTGCCGCTGACGCTGGCGGACCGGTGGATCCTCTCGCGCCTGCAGCGGGCGACGACGGAGGCCCGCGCGTCGCTGGAGGTCTACGGCTTCGCGGAGGCCGCCTCCACGCTCTACCAGTTCCTCTGGGCGGAGCTGTGCGACTGGTACATCGAGCTGTCGAAGCCGTCGCTGTACGGCGATGATGCGACGGCGAAGGACACCACGCGCGCGGTGCTGGTGTATGCGTTGGACCGCGTGCTGCGGCTGATGCACCCGTTCATGCCCTTCATCACCGAGGAGATCTGGCAGAAGCTGCCGATGTCCCGGCCGACGGAGAGCATCATGATCGCCTCCTACCCGGAGCCGGACGCGGCGCTGGTGGACGAGGCGGCCGAGTCGGAGATGGCGCCGGTCATCGCGGCCATCGAGGGCCTGCGCACCATCCGCGGTGAGAGCAACCTGTCGCCGGCCACCAAGCTGAAGGCCGTGGTGCAGAGCCCGGATGCGCGCACGCGCGAGCTGCTCGAGCGGTGGCGGGGCTACCTGCTGCCCCTGGCCGGCCTGTCCGACGTCCAGGTGGGCCCGCCGGGCGCCAAGCCTCCCCAGGCCGCGGCCTTCGTGGCGACGAACCTGGAGATCTACGTTCCGCTGGCCGGGCTCATCGACCTGGACGCGGAGCGGGACCGGCTGCGCAAGGAGATCGCCCGCGCCGAGCAGGAAGCGGCCAGCGTCCTGCGCAAGCTCGACAACCCCAACTTCGTGGCCAAGGCGCCTCCGGACGTGGTGGAGAAGGACCGCGCCCGCGTGGAGGAGTTGAAGGAGCGCAAGGCCAAGCTCGAAGATCACCTGCAGCGGATTGCCCCGGAGCCCTCCATGCCCGAGAACCTGCCGTCCGAGAGCACCACGCGTCCTGACGAGGAGAGTGCCTCCCCCTCCGAGCCGGCCCAGGTGAAGGTCGCCCCGTCGAAGGAAGAGACGGGCGGCGTCGACCTGGGCCAGGAGCTGAAGGGTGAGATGGGAGGGGACGAGGGCCAGGGGCCCCAGACGGACCCCCAGGTCCAGGACGCGCTCGCGAAGCTGCGCGAGGGGACGAAGGAGGGGCTGTCTCCCTCCGACCACCACGACCTGGGCGTCGCGTACATGAGCATGGGGCTCGTGGACGACGCGATGCGCGAGTTCGGCAAGGCGAAGGAGGGCGGCGATGGCCGCGAGGCTCCCGCCGATGCTCCCAAGGCCGAGAAGAAGCCCAAGAAGGCCAAGGCGCAGGCCGACGACGGGGCCCCCAGCGCGACGACGTTCCCGCCCCCGACTGAGGCTCCGGCCCCTGTCGCCAAGGCGGCTCCGGCGAAGAAGCCCGCCGCGCCCAAGCCCACGCCTCCGGGTGGGGTGACCGCGAAGAAGGCCGGCGCGGACGTGGCGCCTCCGGGCGCGGAGTTCGAGGTGAAGGCCCCGACGAAGAAGGCTCCCGCGAAGCCCGCGGACTCGGCTCCGGCGAAGAAGGCCGGCGCGAAGTCGGCGGGCAAGGCACCGGCCAAGAAGGCTGGCGCGAAGTCCACGGGCAAGGCCGCTGCGAAGAAGGCCGGCGCGAAGTCCACGGGCAAGGCCGCTGCGAAGAAGGCCGGCGCGAAGTCCACGGGCAAGGCCGCTGCGAAGAAGGCCGGCGCGAAGTCGGCGGGCAAGGCTCCGGCCAAGAAGGCTGGCGCGAAGTCCGCGGGCAAGGCCGCCGCGAAGAAAGGCGCCACGGCGAAGAAGGCCACGGGCAAGGCCGCCGCGAAGAAGGGCGTCTTGAAGAAGTCCGCGGGAAAGGCCGCGAAGAAGGGCGCAGCGGCGAAGAAGGCCCCCGCGAAGTCGGCGGGCAAGAAGACGGGTGGCAAGGCCACCGCGAAGAAGGCTTCCGCCCGGAAGGCGGCGGCCAAGAAGGTCACCCGGGCGAAGCCCTCGGCACGGGCGAAGGCCCGGCGGTAGCAGGAGGAGACGTGCAGCAGGATTACCTGGATCGGCTCATCGACCTCGCCCTCGACGAAGACCTGGGGGCGGCGGGAGACGTCACCTCGCAAGCGCTCATCCCTCCCGACGCGGAGGGAAGCGCTGAGCTGGTCGCCAAGGAGCAGTTGGTCCTCGCGGGGCTGGAGGCCTTCACGCGCGTCTTCCACAAGGTCGACCCGGACGTCGAGGTGGAGCTGGTCCGCCAGGACGGCCAGGAGATCAAACCCAAGGTCGTGGCCGCCCGATGTCACGGGCGGCTGCGCTCCCTGCTCGCCGCCGAGCGCACCGCGCTCAACCTCGTGCAGCGCGCCGCCGGCATCGCCACCCTGGCTCAGCAGGCGATGACGTCGGTGCGTGGCTCGAAGATGCAGGTGCTGGACACGCGCAAGACGCCGCCGGGCATGCGCGTGCTGGCCAAGGACGCCGTCCGCATGGGCGGCGCCACCAACCACCGCTTCGGCCTCTTCGATGGCGTCCTCATCAAGGACAACCACATCGCGGCGGTGGGCGGCTCCATCTCCGAGGCGCTCAAGCGCGCCAAGGCCAATGGCCCGCGCCTGTGCAAGATTGAAATCGAGGTCACCAACCTCAAGCAGCTCGCGGAGGCCCTGGAGGGTGGGGCGGACGTGGTGATGCTCGACAACATGGACGACGCGCAGATTCGCGAGGCCGTGAAGCTCGCGGGGGGCCGCGTGCCTCTCGAGGTCTCCGGCGGCGTCACGCTGGACCGGCTGCCCCGGCTGGCGAAGATGGGCGTGGACTTCGTCTCCATGGGCGCGCTGACGCACTCGGCGCGGGCCATGGACCTGTCGCTGGAGATCACCAGCACCAAGAAGCCGCGTCGTCCGCGCGCGACGCCCACGCAGGGCTGAGCGTCACTGCTTCGGGCCCTTGCCTTTCTGGGCGAGGGCCTGGGCCTGCAGCCCCTCCATGTCTGGCGTGAAGTGGCGCCCGGGCACGCGGCGGGGCCGCTGGATGCGGTCCATCCGGAACATCCGCGCCGCGGACTTCTCCACGTCGCGCGCGAGCACGTACCAGACGGGCGCCTCGACGAGCAGCCCGTGCGGCTCGACGCACCGGCGGCTCTTCTTCCCATGCCGGTCCACGTAGTCGAAGGACAGGCACACCTGCTCACGGAAGGCCTGCTCGAACACGGCGAGCAGCTCCCGGGGCGGAGTCCCCAGCTCCGCCAGCACCCGCTCCGTCGCGGGCTTCCCCACCACCACGCGCCGGCAGAGCTCTCGCATGCCGCGTGCGCGCTCCTTCGGCACGCTGGCGAAGAGCTTGTCGAGCCCCGAGCGCGCCGCGTCCCCCCACGGCAGCGCGCTCCCCGTCGAGGACAGGCTCGCCATCAGCCACAGCGAGACGACCTCCTCCACGGACAGGTGGACGGCGGTGACGCCCCTGTCCCTTTCCAGGCGCACGCCACCTCCAGGGCCCGTGTCGCTGGCGATGGGCAGGCCCTGCTCACGCAGCGTCGCGAGGTCCCGGTGGACGGTGCGCTCGCTCACCTCCAGCGCGGAGGCAATCTCCCCCACGGTGGTGGCCTCGCGCCCCCGCAGGAAGTCCACCAGACGCATCACTCGGCTGACTCGTGTCATTTGATGACAGATTCTGACAGGGATGGGGCGTACTCAAGGATTCATGGCGCGGCTGGACGCGCTCTCGATTCCTGGAGGTCGTCATGAAGGGCACGGCAGGTGAGCTGTACGTGGATGATGGTGGCGTGGGTGGGCTTCCGGTGGTGTTCGTCCACTCGAGCGCCGGGAGCACGAAGCACTGGCGCGCGCAGCTGGAGCACCTGCGCACGTCGCGTCGCGCGCTCGCGTTGGACCTGCGCGGCCACGGCCAGTCCGAGCTCACGCAGGCCGCGGATGCCACCGTCGAGGACTTCGCCTCGGATGTGGCCGCGGTGGTGGATGGGTTGAAGCTGGAGCGGTTCGTGCTCGTGGGACACAGCCTGGGCGGCGCGGTGTGCGCGGCGTACGCGGCGGCGAACCCCTCGCGCGTGGCGGGCTTGCTGCTGTTGGACCCCGCCTCCGACGGTCGCCAGATTCCCGCCGAGCAGGCCCAGGGGTTGATGGCGGTGCTGGGCTCGGACGCGTGGCTGTCCGTCGTGGAGGAGTACTGGGCGCCGATGCTCGCGCCGTCCAGTGAGGAGGTCCGGGCGCAGGTGCTCGCGGGCCTGCGCGCGACCCCGCGGCGCGCGGTGCGCTCCGGACTGGGCGCGCTGCTGACGTTCGACCCGGTGACGGCGCTGCGGGCCTACCCCGGGCCCAAGCTGTCCGTGGTGACGGCGCACAACCAGGGGCCGGATGCGTACCAGCACGTGGTGTCCGAGCTGCCGTGCCTGAAGGTGGAACCCGTCACCGGACACTGGCTCCAGCTCGATGCGCCTGTGTGGGTGAATGGCGTCCTGGATCGGTTCCTCGCGACCACAAGTTGATCCACGGACGCGTCGGCCTCATCCTCGTTCCGAAGGGCGGCGAGGGTGTCGCGTGGTGGGCATTCGTGGTGTGCGGGCGTTGCCGGGAAATGTCGTGATGTGAAGATTCGAAGCGTAGGACCAGCGTCGCGCCGTCATCCCCCAGCCGACCATGATCAAGTTTCCGAAGAAGCCCGGGGCCCGAGGGCTGCCGGACATTCCGCCCAAGGCGTCCGTCCCCGCACGTCCGCCTGACCCGAAGCCCCTGGCGCCGACACCGGCGAGGGCCAGCGCGTCTCCCAAGGACGCGTTCCAGCCCACGGCCAGCGTGCCCCGCACCGGCTTCGCGGCCTCGCAGGCGCGACTGTCGGTCCTCACCACGAAGAAGTCCGAGCTGGAGCTCCAGGCCCAGCACATCCTCCAGTCGCGCAACCAGCTCAGCCACCTGATTGGCGTTTTGTCCAACCTGGCGGCGAAGCACCCACCTGGCTCGCGCGAGGGACGGACGCTGGAGTCGCGCATCGCGAACATCCAGCAGGTGGACAAGGCGTTCGAGCTCCAGTTGCAGCAGCTCTCCACCCAGCGTCAGTCGGTGGAGGCGGAACTCGACGCCGTCCAGAAGCTCATCGCGAAGACCCCCTAGTACCGGGGCCTCGCGTCACCTGCCGGTGAGGATCTCCGCCCGGGGCTTGCCCTCCGTCGACGCGGGCATGCCCATCTCCATCAGCGCCGCGAGCGTGGGCGCCACGTCCACCGGGTCCAGCTCCGTCATGTACGTGCCCGGCTTGACGCCCTTTCCCGCGAACACCACCGGCACCTGCGAGTCGTACGAGTAGGGCGAGCCGTGCGTACTGCCCTGCGCGTCGTAGTAGACGACCTGGAAGGGGGCCAGCATGTAGAGCACGTCACCGCTGCGACCCGGATAGTAGCCCTTGCGCAGCGTGGCCAGGTGGCCCGCCGGGTCCGGCGCGGAGAACAGCTCCTCGCGCGTCACCGCCGCCACCACGCTGGGCTGCTTCTTCAGCCAGTCCACCACCGCGCGCCCCACCTGCGCGCCATCCACCTTGCCCGACGTCAGCGCGGGGCCCCCCAGGTACACGTCCAGCTCCTCCATCGCCACGGTGACGTCCGGCCCGAAGCGCTCCTTCACCATCTCCGTGATTCCCCCGCTGATGGCCTTCGGCTGCAGCCGCTGCGCGGGCAGTCCCGCCGCGGCCCACTCCTCGGGCGTCGCCGCCCCGCCGTGGTCCGCCACCAGCGCGATGCTCAGGTTGGCGCGACCGCCCGCCGCGCGCTCGGCCGCGGAGATGAGCTCCCCCAGGGCCTTGTCCAACCGCAGCACCGTGTCCTGCATCTCCCACGAGTACGGGCCGTACTCATGGAACACGTTGTCCGTGCCGCTGAAGCTCACCATGAGCAGGTCCGGCACCGCGTCCTTGCCCAGGCCCTCGCCGGCGATGGCCGCCTTGGCCGCCTCCACGAGGAACTCGTGCGAGTCCGGGGACACGCCGAACGCCTTGTAGAAGTCCGTCCCCGGCGCCTTCAACCCGCCCGTGAGCGGGTGGGGGAACACGCGGCCCAGGCCGTACGAGTCCGCTTCGTGGGGCAGGTCATCCTCACCCACGTACTCGGCGCGCGGTCGCGACAGCTCCCACGTCTTGCCGAAGGACTGGTCCGGAAGCTTGCGCGCGTTGAACTGCTGGAGCCACTGGGGGAACTGCTTCGCGTACCAGGTGCCGGTGACGAGCTTGCCGCTGCCCTCGTCGAACCACCACGCCTGGCCCAGCCGCCCCGCCATGGCGATGGCCGCGCGCGACTTGAGCGACACCGACACCGCCTTGCCGCGCTGCTGCGTGGCCATGCGCAGCCGGTCCGCCAGCGTCTCCGCCATCAGGTTGACGGGGCTCGCGTCCTGGCCCGGCTTGGACGCGGCCTCCAGCACCGGGTGCGCCGGGTCCACGAACGAATAGACGAGCTTGCCCGAGGCCCGGTCCCACCAGCGGTTGTCGACGATGCCGTGGCGCCACGGGTTGGCGCCGGTGGCCAGCGTGGTGTGGCCCGGCGCCGTGCGGCACTTCGCGTAGCCATAGCGCGCGTACGGGAAGTAGGCGCCACTGTCGAGCAGTTGACCCAAGCCGCCCTGGAGCCGGGGCCGGTTGCGCAAGAGGACGTCGCTGCCGAGCGCGTCCACGGTGATGAGCAGGGTGAGTCGGGGAGGACGCGCGGCGGCGGGGAGCGACGCCAGCATCGCGGTCAGGACGAGGGCGCGAATCATACGTCCGAGAAGCTGCACTGCCCGGCCGCGTGGATGCAATCCAGAAGGTACGTCGCGGCTTGGACGCAGGCGCCCACCCCCTGCTACGGTCCGCGCCCTCATGGTCGAGGCCCGACTTCGCGTCATCTACGGCGACACCGATCAGATGGGTGTCGTGTACTACGCGAACTACTTCCGCTACTTCGAGTTCGCCCGGAGCGAGTTCTTCCGCGCGCGCGGTGGCAGCTACCGGGAGCTGGAGGGCTCCGGGTTGATGCTGCCCGTGGCGGAGGCGAGCTGCGCGTACAAGGCGCCCGCGCGCTACGACGACGTGCTCGTCATCCGCGCGAGCGTGAGCGAGTTGCGGCGGGCCTCGGTCGTGTTCACCTACGAGCTTTTTCGCGAGGGCGAGCCGCGCACGCTGCTGTGCACCGGTCGTACCCTCCACGCGTGCGTGGGGCGCGACGGCAAGCCCACGCGGTTGCCGGAGTCCGTGGCCCGGCTGCTGGAAAATCCGAACGCAGGACCTTGAAGGAGCACAGAAGATGGATCGCAACCTGGCAATGGAGGTGGTGCGCGTCACCGAGATGGCGGCCATCGCCTCCGCCCGCCTGATGGGCCGTGGGGACAAGAACGAGTCGGACCAGGCCGCCGTGGACGCGATGCGCCGCGCCTTCGACGCGCTGCACATCGATGGCACCATCGTCATCGGCGAGGGCGAGCGCGACGAGGCGCCCATGCTCTACATCGGCGAGAAGGTGGGCCGCCGCGCCGACGGTGACCCGGCGGTGGACATCGCGTTGGACCCGCTCGAGGGCACCAACCTGTGCGCCTACGGCCGTCCGGGCTCCATCACCGTGGTGGCCATGGCCAGCAAGGGCGGGCTGCTCAACGCGCCGGACACGTACATGGAGAAGCTGGCCGTGGGCCCCAGGGCCCGGGGCGCCATCGACCTGCGCAAGAGCCCCACGGAGAACCTGCGCACCATCGCGGAGAAGATGAAGGTCTACGTGTCGGACCTCACCGTGGTGGTGCTGGACCGCGAGCGGCACCAGGACCTCATCAAGGAGATCCGCGCCGCGGGCGCGCGCATCCGGCTCATCGAGGACGGTGACGTGGCGGGCGCCATCGCCACGTGCTTCGAGGGCACGGGCGTGGACGTGCTGATGGGCACCGGCGGCGCCCCCGAGGGCGTCATCGCGGCGGCGGCCATCCGCGCCACCGGCGGCGACATGCAGGGCCGGCTGGTGCCCCGCAACGCGGGCGAAATCGAGCGCGCGAAGAAGATGGGCATCACCGACATGGCGAAGATCTACGCGGCGGAGGAGCTGGCCCGGGGCGAGGTGATGTTCGCGGCCACGGGCGTCACCAGCGGCGACTTCCTCAAGGGCGTGCGCTTCTTCGGCGGCGGCTGCGAGACGCACTCGGTGGTGATGCGCAGCAAGACGAGCACCGTGCGCTTCATCCAGTCCCTGCACAAGTTCGACAAGAAGCCGGGATACGCTTCCATCTAGGCCGTCCCCTCGACGCTTTCGGAGACCGACACCATGCCTGGCGCCACGCGGACCATCGTCATCAACGCCCCCATCGAGAAGGTGTTCGACGTCATCACGCAGTACGAGCGCTACCCGGAGTTCCTCCCGGAGGTGAAGGAGATCCGCACCGCCAACCGCAAGGGCGACACCGTCGACGTCCACTACAAGGTCGACGTGATGAAGACCGTCCGCTACTCCATCCGCGTGGTGGAGGAGCGCCCGCGCCGCATGGCCTGGACCTTCATCGAGGGCGAGGTCATGAAGGACAACAAGGGGAGCTGGCTGCTGGAGGCCGAGGGCGAGGGCAAGACGCGCGCGACCTACAACGTGGAGATGGCCCTGGGGCTGCTCGTGCCCAAGGCCGTCGTCAACGCCCTGGTGGACACCTCGCTGCCCAAGATGCTGGACGCCTTCAAGAAGCGCGCGGAAGCGCCCTGAGTCAGGGGTCCACCCGGACCCCTCGCCGGACGTTGACCCCGCCTGTCACGCGGCAGGCAGGCGGGCGAGCCCTTCCAGCAGGGAGGCTGACCTCCCTGAAGGGCGACGTGTGCCCGAGAAGGGTCTGCTTGCGGGCCGTCGTGAGGGCATTAGAATCAACACCATCCCGACCGGAAGTTTCGGCTGTCCATGACATCTATGCCACGGTTCCCCTGGCCCTGATGTCGGATGGCGGACGAGCAACCGTGCGAGATGGCGGCAGCGTACCCAGTGCGGAACCGGGGTTCTTAATTTGCATCTGAGTGTCGTGGAAGTCGAAGCGCTTTTCGGGCGGGACGGCGGGCGTACATCGGGGTACGTAGGCTGAGGGGAGACGGAAGACCCATGCTCGACGCCTTCATCATCGAGGAAATCAAGCGCCGCGAGCGCCGCCGCGAGGACCACGACAGGCCCGTGGTGGAGCTGCCGCTGCCCATGCCGGACGACCGCCCTCGGCGGCGGACGGAGACCGAGGAAGAGAAGCCCCAGCGGGGCGTGGTGGTCATCGACATGCTCTCGTGAAGAGACAACCTCACGCGGCCCCATGGCCGCGTCGTGTGGCCACGAGCCCGCGGCGGACGTCCCGATGAGGACGGTCCACCGCGGGCTTCGTGCATCCTGGGCCCGGGCGGGGACGGCCCTCAGGTGGCCACGAGCCCCAGCAGGTGGCGGGGGTGGTAGACGTCCCACAGGGGGCCCTTCTGGGTGGAGAGGGCCTCCAGCACGTGCTTCCGCCACTCGGCGGGCAGGGCCTCCTCGCCGTGGAAGGCGCCCACCAGCGCGCCGGTGACGGCGCCGTGGACCTCCGTGTCGCCGCCCCGGTGGATGACGTCGATGAGGGCGGCCTGGGCGGTGGGGGCGTGCAGGAGTTCCCAGAAGGCCAGCCGGAAGGCGACGTGGATGGCGTGCTGGGCGCGGTGCACGTGCAGCTCCGGGCCGTACAGGCGCGGGTCGTCGTCCCGGGCGCGCGCCAGGTCCTCGCGCAGCAGTTGCTGGGCGAAGGCCACCTCCTGGACGTAGTCGGGCGCGGAGCGGCCGAGCGCCGCGCCGGCGAGCAGCAGGCCGGACTCCGCCGCGGTGAGCACGTCCTCGAGCTTGAGCTCCGCGCCGCTGGTGACGGCCTTGGCGATGGCGGCGGTGAGGCTCGCGCAGGCGAGCTGGCAGCGTGGGTCGTAGTGGGTGAGGGCGGAGTCCTCGAGCGAGGCCTGGGTGCGGGCCTTCGGGTCGCTCGCCAGGTAGACGCCCAGGGGGGCGACGCGCGCGAGGCTGCCGGCGCCCACGGCCTTGCGGTGGCCCCGGAGCCACACGCGGCGGCCCGCGCCGAGCGGTGGCAGGCCGGACTGGCACTCCTCGAACACTTCCTTGAGGGGCTCGCTGACGTCGAAGGCGTGGGGCTGCCAGGCGCGGTAGCGGCGCAGGGCATCCGCCGCGTCGTAGTGCTTGAAGTCCCGCAGGCTGTGGCCCAGGGCGCAGGCCAGGTGGACCTCCTCCGTCACCTGGCCCTTGCGCAGCTGCTGGGGTCCTCCACCGGACATCGCGGTGTAGATGCCGTCCGCCAGGGTGGGGAAGGCGGGCGCGTGGAGGGGCCGGTGCGCGGTGGGCACCGCGAGGGCGTTGCCCACGGCGAGCCCCAGCAGGGCGCCCCTGCGTCGCTGGGCGAGGAGCGGATCAGGCCCCTGAGGGGCATTGCGGCGACGGGGCGGCGGCATTCGGCGGGTGGACACTGTAGCAGCGCGGTCCCCGAGTGTGCTTGCCCACTCCGGAGGGCTCCTCTACAACCGCGCGGCCATGCGGAAACCGCGGATTCTCGTATCCAACGACGACGGCTATTTCTCCGAGGGACTCCAGGCGCTGGTGGAGGCGGTGACGCCGCTGGGAGAGGTCTGGGTGGTGGCGCCGGACCGCGAGCAGAGCGCCGCGTCCCACGCCATCTCCCTGCACCGGCCCCTGCGCATCAAGGAGGTCCGCGAGCGGTGGTTCGCCATCGACGGGACGCCGACCGACTGCGCTTATCTGGCCATCGTCCATCTCCTGAAGGATGATCGCCCCACGCTCATGGTGTCCGGCATCAACCACGGTTCGAATCTGGCCGAAGACGTCACCTACTCGGGGACGGTCGCGGCGGCGATGGAAGGGGCCCTCCTGGGGGTGCCCGCCATCGCGTTCAGCCTCGTGGCGCGGGGTACATTCGACTTCGCGCCCGCGGCCCGGTTCGCCCGCGCGCTGGTGACGGAGGCGCTGTCGCGTCCGTTGCCCCAGCGGATGCTGCTCAACGTGAACATCCCGGGTGGGGTGGAGCCGGAGGGCTACAGCGTCACGCGGCTGGGGCGCCACTCGTACGGCTACGGCGTGGTGGAGAAGGAGGACCCTCGCGGCCGGAAGTACTACTGGATTGGCGGCAGCGAGTATCAGCACGAGGACATCCCGGGCAGCGACTGCAACGCCGTGCACCTGGCGAAGCGGGTGTCGGTGACGCCGCTGCACCTGGACCTGACGGACCATGGTCGCCTCGAGGACCTGGGAGGGTGGAACCTCCAGGGCTTCGCCCGACACGAGCCGGATGGTGCCTAGCGTTGAGGCCCGGCATCTGCATCCGAGCGGCCAGGGCGCTCCTTTTCCTCCTGTCGACCGTCGTCGTGACGGGCTGCGTGGGCCCCCGGGCGTCTTCCTCCGGGACGGAGCTCTCGCTGGTGCAGGAGACCAGGTCGCAGGCGGTCTCGGGTGACGGAGCCGGGGCGTCCGCCGCGTCGGGTGAAGCGCCACCGCCGAAGTCGGGGGCGTTCCCGTTCGCGCTGCGCTCCTCGCACGAGGAGCCGGAGCTGGTGGCCGTGCGCCACCGCGTGGCCGCGGGCGAGACGGTGTACCGCATCGCCAAGACGTACGGGCTCACGGTGGACGAGCTCAAGTCCGCCAACGGCATCAAGGACGTGCGCTCGCTGGCGGTGGGGCAGGAGCTGACGATTCCGGGCGTGGAGCGGCGCGTGCCGGTGGAGGCGCCGGAGGCGTTGGCCGCGGAGGCGGACCCGGAGCCGGTGCGTACCTCGGTGGAGACCCCGCCCCGTCGCGGTGGGCCGGTGGTGGCGCGGCGCGAGGAGCCGCCCCGTCGACCCGTGTCGCGTCCGGGCGCGCGGCCCCGGCTGGCCACGCAGGGGATGATCGACTGGCCCCTCAAGGGCGTCCTGTACGGGAGATTCGGGAAGAAGGGGCGCGAGCCGCACGACGGCATCGACCTGGCGGCGCCCTCGGGGACGCCGGTGAAGACGGCGCAGGAGGGCACGGTGCTCTACGCCGGCGAGCAGCGCGGCTACGGCAACATCGTCATCGTCGAGCACGAGAACCGGCTCATCACGCTGTACGCGCACAACCGCGACTTGCGCGTGCGCACGGGGCAGAAGGTCCGCCGCTCCCAGGTCATCGCGACGGTGGGGGAGTCCGGCAAGACGTCCGGTCCGCACCTGCACTTCGAGCTGCGGCTGGATGGGAAGCCCGTGGACCCGCTCGACTACCTGGGGCCGATGCCCAGCTTGTGAGCGCCTGGCCGGGGAGGGCGGGGCTCGCCTCGTCGCCTGCTGGGGGCGGGTTCCCGTGAGAATGTTTCCTTGAGACCGGGCAGGCCCTCCGGGTGGGGGCCGGGGAAGGGTAGAGTCCCGCGCCGTGTCGCGCGTCTTCGCCCAGCTCGTGGTCCTCCTCGTCCTTGCTCCCTCCGCGTGGGCACAGTCCCCCGTGGCGTCGGTGCCGCCTCCCGAGGCTCCGCAGGTGGGCTCGGCCCCAACGCCTCCGGCCTCCGAAGCTCCCGCCGTCACCGCACCGTCCACTCCCGCTCCGGACGAAGCGCCGATGAGCGTCGCGGTGCTCGCGTTCGACTCCAATCCTTCCGCGCGGGACTCGGTGACGGGCGTCACCTCGCTCATCACCGCGCGCCTCGCCGAGTCACCCCGCCTCTGGGTCATCTCCCAGCGCGACCTCGAGGCGTCCCTCGACGCCGAGCGCCGCCGCCAGCTCGTCGAGCTCGAGACGTGCGACGTCGGCCCGTGCCTCCAGCAGCTCGCCACCCTCACCGGCGCGCGCTACGTCGTGTCAGGACGGGTGGACCGCTTCGGCGACTCGTACCTGCTCACCGCCCGACTGGTGGACACGGAGGCGGGGCTGACGCTCGCGAAGCCGCGCGCCGAGTCCCCCGAGGCCGACACGCTGTTCCCCACCGTCTACGCCATCGCCGACGCGCTGGTCGCCGAGCTCGTCAACCCCGGCGAGAACCACGGTGCCCGACCGCTGATTGGCGGCGCGCCCCGCACGGGCGGCGGCGGCCTGTCCCTGGGCCTGCGCATCAACAACAACTTCGTCGACAAGCTGGCCACCCTGAACCCGGGCGCCGACGTGGAGGTGGGCTACTGGTTCCACCCCGAGTGGCTCGGCTTCATCCAGGTGGGCTTCTCCTACGTGCAGTCCACCACCGAGGGCGCCAAGGGCGGCCTCAACGTCCTGCCCAGCGTCGTGGGCGCGCGCCACTACCACAACGTGGAGAAGTCCCTGCGCCCGTACTGGGGCTTCGGCCTGGGCGTGCAGCTGTCCTTCGGCGACTTCGGCATCTTCCAGTCCACCGGCCCCCTGCCCACCGTCGTGGGCTTCATCGGCCTGGAGTACCTCATCGCCGGCCACGTCGGCGTCCAGCTGGAGGCGGGCACCAACGTCGCCCAGGCGGTGCTCGGCCTGGCGGAATCCCAGCTCGGCGATGGCCTCAATCTGGACCTCAACCTGGGCATCGCGTACCACTTCTAGGATTCGGAGCCCCTCATGTTCCAGCGCCTGCGCGCCTTCCCGCTGATTGCCCTGCTCGCCGCCGCCGCGTGCGACGAGCGCCCCACGGTGACGCCCAAGGACCACGCGGAGGGCCTCTACATCAAGGGCACCGCCGAGTACCTCCAGGGCCAGTTCACCGCCGCGCTCGCGTCCTTCGACGAGATGCAGAAGCTGGCCCCCAATGACCCCCGGTTGCCCGCCGCCCGAGGCGAGGTCTACCTCTCCATGGGGAAGATCTCCGAGGCCGCCACCGAGTTCGAGGCCGCCCTCAAGCTGGAGCCCAAGCGCTCCACCAACTGGAGCCGCCTGGGCTTCGTCCAGGCCCAGCTGGGCCGCACCGACGAGGCCATGAGCTCGCTGCGCAAGGCCATCGGCCTGTACCCCAACGATGCCAACGCGCTGGAGCAGCTGGGCGAAATCCACTTCAAGAAGGGCGAGCACGAGGAGGCCGTCCGCCACTTCATCCTCGCCGCCAACGTCGCCTCCCATCTGGAGGCGAAGTCCGAGCTCATCCTTCGCGCCGTCGACGTGCTGACGAAGCAGGGGCGCGAGCCGGAAATCCTGGCGCTGGCGCAGAAGTCCGCCAACGAGGGGGTGCGCACCGTGGGCGTGCTCACCACCCTGGGGGACTCACTCGTGCGCGCCAAGAAGCTGCCCGAGGCCGCCGCCGCCTACCAGGAGGCCGCCAGCAAGTCCCCGAGAGACCCGACGCTGTGGGAGCTGGTCGGCACCATCCACCTGCAGCTCGACAAGCCGGGCGACGCCATCGCCGCCTACAAGGAGTCCCTGCGCGTGAAGGACCGCGCCATCGTCCACGTGGCGCTGGCGCGCATCCAGCTCGCGATGAAGAGCAAGGAGGGCGCGGAGCAGGAGCTCGCCGCCGCGCTCGAGACCGTGCAGGGCAACGACGTGCGCGAGCTGCGGGAGCTGGCGGACCTGCTCGTCACCATGGAGCGCAAGTCGGATGCGCTGCGCATCCTCGGCAACCTGAGCGCCGAGAAGGACATGGCGAAGGACGCGGAGCTCCACCTCACCACGGCGCGCCTCGCGCGAGACTTGAAGGACGTCGCGCTCCAGCAGACCGCGTGTGCCCGCGCGCTGGCCGCGGACCCCGCCCAGAAGAAGTGCCCCTGAGCTCCACGGGGAGCCCAGGAGCACGCAAGGCCGCTACGCGCGTCCGCCCTGCATCTTCCGGTACACGCCGACGACCAGGCCCAGGATCATCGTCGAGCGGAACTCCGTGCGGCTCACGTAGATGGGCTGCATGGTCGCGTTCGCCGGCTGGAAGCGGATGCGGTCGCCCTCCGGGTAGTAGCGCTTCACCGTGGCCTCGTCCTCGATGAGCGCCACCACGATGTCGCCCGGCTGGGCGGCCGGCGTCTTCTTCACGAAGAGGTAGTCGCCGTCGTGGATTCCGTCGTCAATCATGGACTGGCCCTTCACCCGCAGGGCGAAGACCTCCCGGCCGTTGACGCCTCCCAAAAGGAAGCTGTCGATCTTGACCGAGTCCTCCATGTGCTCCTGCGCGAGCAGCGGCGCGCCGGCGGCCACCTTGCCCAGCAGGGGGACCTCCACCATGCCCGCGTCGCGCTTGGCGCCCAGGCCCAAGAGCAGCCGGGCCCGCTTGGTGGGCACCAGCGAGCGGCTCTGCTGCTCGCCCCGGTTCAGGTAGCCCTTTCGCTCCAGCGCCTTGAGGTGGTCGTTCACCCCGTTGGTGGAGCGGATGTCCATGTGCTCGCCAATCTCCCGGATGGTGGGCGGGAATCCGCGAGTCTCCGTCTCCTTCACGATGAAGCTGAGAATCTCGCGCTGGCGGTCCGTCAGCTCTTCCATGCGCTCCCTCGCTCGGCGGGCCTGATTGCTACAGGGCGGTTGCCCAGGCAACAGGCTTTCAGTGTCCACTCTCCCTGAACAGACGTGTAGAGTCAATTCGTTCAGTGTCCCACCGCGCACCTGGAGTGCGTGCCCATCTTTTCGGCATTCTCAGTTCTTGAGGGGAGTGGACGAACTCGACGTACAATTCCGCCCGCTTTGTCCGAACTCCGCCACACGCTGCTCTTCGTCGACGATGAGGCCGACGTCCTGGACATCCTCACCCGGATGTTCCAGCGCCGGTATCGCGTGCTCACGGCCCTGAGCGGGCAGGCCGCGCTGGAAGTGCTTCGCCGGGAGACGGTGGACGTGCTCGTCACGGACCAGCGGATGCCGGAGATGACGGGCATCGAGCTGGCGGCGACGGCACGCGCCGAGGGCTTCGACGTCACCACGCTCCTGCTCACGGGCTTCACGGACCCCGATGACCTCATCGCGGCCATCAACCAGGGGCAGGTGTACCGCTACATCACCAAGCCCTGGGACGTGAACGACCTGCTCATCACCGTGAAGAACGCGGTGGAGTACACGCAGCTGCGGCGCGACAAGGAGCGGCTCATCCGCCAGCTCCACCAGCGCGTGGAGGCCCTGTTCGTCCTCTACGAGGTCAGCCGCGCGAGCGCGAATGATCCGGCCAGCTACGACAACATCATCGACCGCGTGCTCATCGCCGTGGCCAGGGTGCTGCCGTACGACTGCGGCGCGGCGCTCATCGCCCCGGACGAGTCGCGCAGCGCGACCTTGCGGCTGCGCTGTCACGGCACGGTGGGGGAGCAGGCGCTGCTGGGCGTGAAGGAGTCGATGCTCGGCGCGTACCGCAAGAGCTCCGGCCTGCTGCTTCCGGAGGACCGCGTCATCACCCGCGTGGCGGGCACGACGACGCAGGACGCGGCGGCGCCGGCGGTCTACCCCAGCCAGCTCACGGTGAACCTGGTGGCCGGCGGGCGTCCGGTGGGCATGCTGTCGCTGTTCAGCCAGCGCTCGGACGCGTTCACCGAGGACGACGGCGTGCTGCTGGACGTGCTCGCCAACCAGACGGCGGACGCCATCCAGTCCTTGCGCTCGGCCGAGGAGGAGGCCCGCCACCGCATGGAGCGGATGGTGGAGTCCATGGCCGACGGCGTGGTGCTCACCGACGAGAAGAACGACATCGTGGTGATGAACCCGGCGGCGCGAAGGCTGTTGCACGTGGGGGACGACCCCGCGGAGCACACCAGCCGGATGATGGAGGAGCGCCTGGGCTTCCAGCCGTTCCACCTGGTGCGCGGCTGGGAGTACAGCGGCACGCAGGTGCTGCGCGAGGAGGTGAAGCTCTTCGACCGGCACGTGCAGACCACCACCACGCCGGTGGGCGACGCGCGCGGCACGCTGCGCGGGGTGTGCGTGGTGCTGCGCGACATCACCGACCAGAAGCGCCTGGAGGAGCGCAAGGACGAGTTCGTCTCCATGGTGAGCCACGAGCTGCGCACGCCGCTCACGTCCATCTCCGGCGCGCTGGACCTGGTGCTCAACTTCATGGCCGGCGACATCAACGAGCGGCAGCGCCGCTACCTGTCGCTGGCGCGCGACTCCACCGAGAAGCTCAACACCATCGTCGACGACCTGCTGGACCTGTCGAAGTTCGCCAAGGGTCGGCTGCGGATGAACTTCGAGGTCGCGTACCTGGACGAGCTGGTCCAGCGCGTGGTGGAGAAGTACGGCCCGGCCTTCGACGAGAAGCGGGTGAAGGTGACGCCGGGGCTGCCGCGCCACCCGCTGCGCGTCATCGCGGACCCGAACCGGCTCAACCAGGTCCTCAACAACCTGCTCAACAACGCGGTGAAGTTCACGCCCGAGGGCGGCCAGGTGCGCGTGGAGCTGCACGCCACGTCTAGCCTGCCCGGCTACGTGGTGCTCTCCTGCTGGAACAGCGGAGACCCCATCGCCGAGGACAGCCTGGAGCGCATCTTCGACCGCTTCGAGCAGGCGCGCACCAAGGCCAACCGCACCGTGCGCGGCACGGGCCTGGGCCTGGCCATCTGCCGCAACATCGTGGAGGCCCACGGCGGGCGCATCTGGTGCGAGCCGTGCGTGGACGGCGTGCGCTTCATGGCGGTGCTGCCCACCGAGCCTCCCGCGGAGCTGCGCCAGTCGGACGACGCCGCCGAGGCCCAGTCCCCCAAGCGGCGCGAGAGCCGGGGGCGGGTGCTGGTCATCGAGGGCGAGCACGAGGTGGGCTACATCGCCAAGGCGCTGATGTCCGCGCGCGGCTACGAGGTGCGGCTCGCGTTCAACGCCGAGGAGGGCCTGTCCAGCGCGCGCAAGCACCACCCGGACATGGTGCTGGTGTCCGTGCGCCTGCCGGACGTGGACGGCCTGCGGCTGGCGGAGATTTTACGGCACGACCCGGAGACGCGGCGCGCGCCCTTGCTGCTCACGTCCGCGTTCGACGAGCGCCAGCGCGCCTTCCGCGCCGGCGCCGATGCGTTCCTGGTGCGCCCGCTGACGCCGGACAAGCTGCTGGCCACGGTGGACTCGCTGGTGCGCGGCCGCGCGGGCCCGGCGCACGGGCGCGTGCTGGTGGTGGACGACGACTCGAAGATCTCCGCCATCTGCCGCGAGGTGCTGGAGAACATCGGCTTCGACGTGGCGGTCGCGGGCTCGCTGGAGGAGGGCCGGCGCGCCCTGCGCGAGCGCAGGCCAGACGTCATCCTGCTGGACGTCACGCTGCCGGATGGCGACGGGTTCCTCTTCCTCGAGGAGATAAAAGCCGAGCGCGCCAGCGGTCACATCTCCGTCATCTTCATCTCCGCGCGCGCTGAGACGTCGTCGAAGGTGCGCGCGCTGAAGCTGGGCGGCGACGACTACCTCACCAAGCCCTTCGACGCGCTGGAGCTGGGGGCGCGGGTGGAGAGCGTGCTGCGCCGCAAGGAGCAGGAGCTGTCGGCCTCGCCGACGACGCAGCTGCCGGGCTCCACCGCCATCGAGCGCGAGGTGCAGCGGCGGCTCATCGCCCGTCGCCCCTTCGCCTTCTGCTACCTGGACCTGGACAACCTCAAGGCCTACAACGACTACTACGGCTTCGCGAAGGCGGACGGCGTCGTGCGTCAGACGGGCGACCTGATGCGTGAAATCTTCGCGCAGGAGGGCGTGCCCGGGGACTTCCTGGGCCATGTGGCCGGGGACGACTTCGTCTTCATCGCCTCGCCGGAGTCGGTGGACCGGGTGTGCCAGACGGCCATCGAGACCTTCGACCGCATCATCCCGCTCTACTACGACCGGCAGGACCGGGAGCGGGGGCACATCGAGGCGGAGGACCGCTTCGGGGAGCGCCGGCGCTTCCCCATCATGAGCGTGTCCATCGTCGCGGTGATGACGGACGGCACCCAGGACCACGCGGAGCTGGCCCGGCGGGCGGCCGACATGAAGAAGCGCGCCAAGGCCATCCAGGGCTCCGTCTATCTGCGCAGTGACCGCGAGCAGGTGGTACGCTCCGTCGCCGGGTGAGGCTCTACCAGCAGCTGGTCCTGTTCATGCTCGCGGCGACGGTGTTGCCGCTGGCCGCCGTCGGCTTCGTGTTGCTGTCGCGCGCGGAGGCGGAGCTCGTCGCCCGCATCGACGCGGAGCAGCGCACGCAGGCCGCCGCGGCGGCGGAGGCCGTGGGCTCCACCCTCATGGAGGTGGTGGACGCGCTGGCGCGCTCCGCGGAGCTCATCGACTGGCAGGCCGCCACGGAGGCGGAGACGGTGGGCGGCCTGCGGCTGCTCTACGGCCAGTCCCAGGCCGTGAGCGCCGTGCTCAAGCTGGACGCGCGGGGCCAGCCCGTGGGTGCGCCCGTGTTCCGCCCCCGGGATACGGAGGGGCACCCCGGTTTCCGTGAAACGGGGCTCGAGCGGATGGTGGGCTCGGTGCCCGTGCAGCAGCTGCGAGGTGGCGGCAAGGGGCAGGCGGCGCTCGGCGGCGCGTACGTGCACGCGGAGAGCGGCCGGGCGGCGGTGGCCGTCGCCGTGAAGCTGGCCGAGGGCGAGGACGCGCCGTTCGCGCTGGCGGAGGTCGTCTTCGGTCCGCTGGAGGCCGCGCTGCGCCGCCGCCCTCCGGGCGCGCTGGGGCGGGTGGACCTGGTGGACGAGGAGCGCCGGGTGCTCGCCAGCTCCGAGCCCGAGCGGCGGATGGTGACGCTCTCGCCGGAGGTCGCCGCGCACCTGCTCTCGCCCACGGCGCCGGAGCCGGACGTGGTGCGCAGCTTCCGGCTGGAGGACCCGCCGCGCCGGGTGAGCGTGGCGCGCGTGTCGCGAGGCCTGCGCTTCGACGTGGTGGTGGAGGTGGACGAGGCCGCGGCGCTGGCGCCCGTGCGGGCCATGCGACGCACGGTGCTCTTCTCCACCGGCGGCGCGCTCTTCGTCCTGTTGGGCCTGGGCGCGCTCTTCACGCGGCGGCTCAACCGGCGGCTGGAGGACGTGGTCCAGGGCGCGGAGGCCTTCGGCCGGGGTGAGCTGGACAAGCGCTTGAAGGTGGAGGGGCAGGACGAGCTGAGCGAGCTGGCGGACACCTTCAACCGCATGGGCGCGGAGCTGGAGGCGGCGCGCGCGCGGATGCTGCGATGGAACGACGAGCTGCGCGTGCGCGTGGACGAGGCCACGGGTGAGCTCAAGAGCGCCCAGGCCCAGCTGCTCGAGGCGCAGAAGCTGGCGGCGGTGGGACAGCTGGGCGCGGGCGTGGCGCACGAGATCAACAACCCGCTGGCCGGCATCCTCGGCAACGTGCAGCTGCTCATGCTGGACCGCGGCTCGGCGGACCCCGACCTGGATACGCTGCGCAAAATCGAGCAGAGCGCCAAGCGCTGCAAGGAGATCACCCAGAACCTGCTGCGCTTCTCCCAGCAGCGCGAGCGTCCGGACCTGCGCCCCGTGGACCTCAACGCGGTGGTGCGCGACGCACTCAGCCTCACCGAGCACCAGATCCTCAGCGACGGCGTGACGCTCGAGACGAAGCTCGCGCCCGGGATGGGCCGCGTGCGCGCGGACCCCGGCCACCTGTCGCAGGTGGTGCTGGCCCTGTTGTCCAACGCGCGCACCGCGATGATGAAGTCCCCCACGCGCAGGCTCACGCTGCGCACCGGCGAGCGCGACGGGCGCACGTTCCTGGAGGTGGAGGACACGGGGAAGGGCATCCCCGCGGACATCCGCCCGCGCATCTTCGAGCCCTTCTTCACCACGAAGGATGTGTGGTCCAACGTGGGGTTGGGCCTGAGCGTGTCGTGGCGCGTCGTGACGGAGGCGGGAGGAACACTCAGCGTCCGCTCGGAAGTGGGGCAGGGGGCCTGCTTCACCGTGGAGCTGCCGAGGGCCTGAGCATCCCACGCGGCCTGTGATAGCTAGGAGGACTCCATGGCCGAGCCCCGCACCCATCGGCGCCAGACGCCCTTCTACGTCGGCCTCGTGCTGATCCTCGCGGCCCTGCCCCTGGGCTGGTTCCTCTTCCTGCGCCAGCCTCCCTCGCCGCCGACGCCGCCGCCCCCGCCCGTCGTCCCCGTGGCGGCGCCGGTGGTGGAGAAGGCGATGGAGCTGGAGCTCACCGAGGTCACCGGCACGGTGGAGGTGAAGGAGGGCAGCGGCGCGTGGCGCAAGGCGTCCGTGGGCATGGCGCTGCGGCGTCACGACAAGGTGCGCACGGAGGACGGCTCGTACGCCGTGCTCATCGGCGGCGAGGCGGTGGAGTTCCGCATGGACCCGGGCACCGAGGTGTCCGTGGAGGACCTGACGAAGTCCGTGTCGCGCCTGTTGCTCGCCAGCGGCATGGCCACCGCCGTGGTGCGCCCCGGCAAGCGTCACACCTTCGAGGTGAAGGCCGCGCAGAGCGACGCGGTGGCCACCCTGCACGAGTCGGGTGCCTTCACGATGAGCAACAACGGCCAGGGCACCGTGGCCGTGGGCACGCGCGAAGGCGAGGTGACGCTGCTCGGTCAGGGCAAGGTCGTCATCGTCCGTGCGGGCCAGCAGTCCGTGGTGCGTCCCGGCCAGGCGCCGTCCGAGCCCGCGGCCGTCCCCACCAGCCTGCTGCTCAAGGTGGACTGGCCCTCCGAGCGCACGCGCCGGGAGAAGGAGCTGCTCGTGCGGGGTCAGACGACGCCGGGCAGCCGTGTGCAGGTGAACGACGTGCGCGTGCTCGCCGACGCGGAGGGTCGCTTCGAGCGCAAGGTGAAGCTGCGCGAGGGCGCCAACACCGTGGACGTGCGCGCGGTGGGCGTCGGTCGTGTCGAGCAACGCGAGCAGGCCGAGGTCATCGTCGACACGCGCCCGCCACCGTTGAAGACGGACTCGGACATCTGGAATCAGGCGAACGATTCAAGCCCCTGAAACCCCGAGCGTCCTGGCAGGCGGTCGGCTTGACCCCTGGCAGGGGGTCTCCCTAGACTTCGTCGCGAAGTCATTCCTGTTCAAGGGCAATCCAGGGCGAAAGCCCTGGTGCGCAAAGCCGCGGGGCCCGAAGCAAGGCCGGCCGTGGTTGCCGTGGGGAACCAGCTCCGGGGAGGACTCCGGGCCCACTGCTGCCTTGTGCGGGCATGGGTCTGTGGTTCCAGCGTCCTTCCGGGAAGGTGGTTTCCGATGCTGCGCGCTCTGTCCCTCGTGACGTGCCTGCTCCCTGCCTTGGCCTCCGCGGACACCCCTGAAGTGGGAACGCTGTCCGGCTTCGCCAAGGTGGTGAACGACAGCCCCGGAGACCAGACGGACCCGCACGTGAGCGGCGCGCTCGTCGCGTACACGAACGAGTCCGGAGGCCGCAGCGAGATCCGCTACCACGACCTGGTGTCCGGCGAGGACGCGGCCATCCCCAACGAGGGTGCGTTCGACTTCGTGTCGGACATCAGCGGGGACACGGTGGTCTTCACCCGCGTCAGCACCTCCAGCGCCATCTACACGTACCAGGTGGGCGCGGGGCTGCCGGCGCGGGAGCTGGCGCCACAGCCGGGCAGCAGCCGCAGGGCGGCGGTGATCGGCGGGCGCACCGTGGCGTGGCAGGACTTCGGCTTCACCGGCAGCACGCTCGAGCCCGAGATCGCCCTCTACGATCTGGACCAGGGCACGCTCACTCGGCTCACCGAGGACCGGATGCTGGACCGCACGCCGGCGGTGGCGCCGGACGGCCAGACGGTGGTCTGGGCCAAGTGCAACGCGGAGGGCCTGCAGTGCGACATCTGGCGCGCGCGGCGGGAGGGCACCGCGTTCTTCTCGCAGGCGCTCACCGGCAGCGAGGGCGAGGAGTCCCAGCCGGACACCAACGGAGAGCTCGTCGTCTACGCGAGCACGCGCACCGTCGACGGGGTGTCGGACCGGGACATCTACTGGAAGCCGGTGAACGGCGGCACCGAGCAGCGGCTCGCGCTGCCGGGACTGGATGCGAACCCCAGCATCAGCGGCTCGTTGATCGCCTTCGAGCGGAGGGACCCGACCAAGGGCGACTTCGACATCGCGCTGTACAACCTCGACACGCAGACGCTGTACCTGCTCACCGACTCGCCGGACAACGAGAACCTCAACGACCTGAGCGTGTCCGACGACGGCACCGTGCGCGTGGTGTGGACGGTGTCGAAGAACGGTGACTTCAACGTGCACAGCTTCACCTTCCAGCTCACTCCGGATGGACCGTGCGATGTCGCGCCGACGGCCTCTCCCGCGCCGACTCGGACCGCGGAGGAGGTGTGCAAGCAGCCGGGGAAGACGCCGCTGCTCGCCGCGCTGGAAGTCGCGCGCACCACGGGACAGCCCAACGCCGTCTCGCTGGGGTTCCATGGCAAGGGCGCGGGGGTGATGTGTGTCGACAACGGCTACAGCGGCGAGCGCGCCACGTCCGGTTGGGTGTGGCTGGACGGGCGTGAGATTGTCGACCCGTCCCGTTTCAAGCCCACCGTGGCACTCGTGGCGCGTGACGTCACGCTGGGCGGAAACACGTGGCTCGCCGCGCTGATCTCCGGAAATCCAGGAAGCTCGTTCCGCATCCGCGTGTACGGCACCGCGTCCGAGTGTGGCGCGACGGTGTCGCCCGCGGGCTCGCAGCAGGTCGCCGGGCAAGCCATCACACCGATTTCCCTCACGGTGGGTGGGGTGTCATCCCTGACCTTCGAGCCGGGCGAAGATGGGCGGGGCTTTGGGTGCAGTACGAGCGGAACCACGTCCGGGGCGGTGGGGCTGGTGATGTTGGCGTTGTGGCTGGCTCGGCCTCGGCGCGAGCCGGTGTTGGTTTCGCGGAAGGAGCTTCGGAGAAGGGGAAGCAGCCTGTAGACTTCCGTGCGTCCTGAACCGTTTTCATCCCCCAGTTCTCCTGCTGCTATGCGTGTGCGCTGCCTCGGCCTGGGCCGACACGCTCGAGCTGCTTGGACCGTCATCGGCGGTGACGCGCGATGGTTTCCCGCTGGCGCTGGTGCGCAGGGATGCCTCGGGTACGCCCGTGCCGTGGGTGGGCAAGCCGGTGGTGACGGTGGAGGGCGCGGAGCTTCGGCCAGGTGACGCACGGCCGCCGCTGGGCACGTACGTCGTCGTGCCTCGGCCGGGGGCTCGGGACGTGGTGGTGCGCGCGAAGGTGGATGGGCTGGAGGCGCAGGCGCGCTTCGTGTTGGGGCCGCCGGCCACCGAGGTGCAGCTGGCGCTGGAGCCCGCCGCGCCGGTGAAGGGGCGCGACAAGGAGGCTCGGCTCACGGTGAAGCTGCTGCGGCCGGACGGCACGGCCGACGACAGCGGCGCGCCGCCCGTGGTGCGCGTGAGCACCGGACGGGTGGCGGACCTGGAGCGGGTGGAGCCGGGCACGTATCGCGCGCGCTACATCCTGCCGGACACGCGCTACCCGGAGGTGGCCATCCTCGTCGCGTTCTCCGCGTGGCCCAGTCCGCAGTCCGTGCACGGCGCCTATGGGCGCGTGCTGGTGCCGCTGGCCGCGTCGGTGAACCTGCCGGGCACGACGGAGAAGGACGCGCGCATCTCCATCGAAATCGCGGGTGAGAGCTTCGGCCCGGTGACGGCGGGGCCGGACGGGCGCTTCCGTCTGCCCATCGTCGTGCCGCCGGGACATCGCTTCGGCAAGGGGAGCGTGGTGGACCGGGCGGGCAACGTGCGTCGGGAGCGCATCGACCTGAACCTGCCGCCCACGGATGGTCTGGCGTGTGTGCTCCAGCCGCAGCGGCTGCCGGCGGATGGGGTGTCGCGAGCGCGTCTGGTGTGCGCGACGAGCGACCCCTTGGGCAAGCCGGTGGAGGACGCGAAGGTGACGGCGCAGGCGCGGCGGGGAACGCTGTCGAATGGCGCGCGCGCGGCGGGCGGCATGCTGGAGTGGCTCTACACCGCGCCCAGGACGCTGGCGGATGACGAGCGCATCGAGGCGGCGTGGCCTCAGCGTGGCGCGGGCTCGAAGGAGAGCCTCGCGCTCCAGCTCGCCCAGGGGCCCGCGTCGCGGCTGACGATGTCCGTGGCCGACCCGCTCGTGCACCGTGGCTCCCGCGTGGACGTCACGGTGGGAGCGCGGGATGCGCTCGGCAGGCCGCGTCCCGGGGTGATGCTGGCGCTGGAGGCGCCCGAGGGGGAGTTCTCCGTGGCGCGGGAGACCTCGCCGGGGCACTTCTTGAGCACATGGTCTCCGCCGGCCTCGGGTGGCGAGGAGTCGGTGGCGCTGCGTGCGCGGGCCTGGGGACCGCTGGGCAGTGAGCCCGCGCGCATCGCGGTGTGGTCTCGCGGCGGCGAGCTGTTCGCGGGCGTGTCCGACCTGGCGGACCAGCCGGTGCCCTCACAGCCGCTGCGCGTGGACGGGCATCCGCTGACGACAGGCCCGGATGGCACCGTGTCCCTGGGGGTGTTGGCGCCGGGCGCGCACGTGGTGGCGCACGGCGTTTGGACGGGGCTGGTGCGCACGCTCCATGTCCTGACGAAGGACGGACAGGCGTATCCGTTGGATTCGCCGCTGGTGCCCGAGCCGCTGACGCAGACGGTGCGCGTGGCGCCCGAGGTCCCCGTCAACGTGCGGCTCCGCGTGGAGGGCACGCGCGTGACGTACTGGCTGGAGGACGCGAAGGGACACACGCTCGAGGGGCGGCGGGTGCATGTCTCGCTGTCGGAGGGCGCGCGGGAAGCCGAGCAGGTCCGCGAGGGCCGCACGTCCTTCACGGTTCGCGCGGCCACGCCGGTGAGTGTCTCCGTGGCGGACGTGGAGACCGGCGTCACGGCGCTGGCCGAGGTACGACCGTGAGATGCTCGGGCCTGGGCCTCCTGCTGGTGGTGTTCTGGGCGGGCCTCGCCCGGGCGCAGGGCGCGTCGATGGACGTGCCGTCGCTGGCGTCGACCATCGCCGGGCGCGTGTGCCAGGACACGGATGGTGACGGACGCTGTGGCGCGGACGAGCCTGGCATCGCGCAGGTTCGCCTGGTGCTGGCGACGGGACGCGAGGTGCTCACCGATTCGCACGGGCGCTTCCACCTCACCGGCGTGGACGCGCGCGTGCCGGAGGTCACCCGAGGGCTGCACCTGCGGCCGGGGCGTCATCGGCTCAAGGTGGACGCGCGCTCATTGCCCGCGACGAGTCAGGTGACGCCGGAGGCCGCCACGGTGGAGGTGCCCTGGGGCGCCGTCGTCCTCCAGGACTTCGCGGTGCGCACGAGGCCCGCGTCGGCGTCGTCGCTGGGGCTGTCCTTCGAGCGCGCGCCGCCGGTGGCGAGCGTCGCGTCCGGCGAGGGCGCGGTGCTGTTCCGGGTGGCGGGGCAGGCGTCCGTGGGGGACCACGTGCGCGTGGGGGCCGCGGAGGCGGAGGTGGATGCGCGCGGCGGTTGGAGCGCGCGGGTGCCGCTCATCGCGGGCGCCAACGAGCTGGCCATCACCGCGACGGCGCCGGATGGCTCGGTGCGCCTGTATCGCCAGCGCATCGACGTCGTGCAGCGCGCCGAGGGCTGGCTGGTGGTGCCCAGGCCCCTGGAGCTCCTGGGCTCGGTGCGCCTCCCGGCGGCGCGTGACGAGCGCGCGGCCACCGGCGTCGCGCGAATGAAGGTCGAGGCCCGCGAGGGCACGCTGGTTCGCGGCGTGGGGCAAGAGCCCCTGTTCGTGGGGCCGGAGGGCTGGGTGGAGGTCCCCGTGACGCTGTCCCCGGGCCTCAACCGCGTGCCCCTGGTACTGGCCCCGCCGGGCGCGAGCGAGCGCGAGCTGCTGCTGGACATCCAGGCGGAGGCGCGGCCCTTCGCGGTGGCCCTGCTCGATGTCGAGGTGTCGTTCGCGCCGGGAGACAGCGACTGGCAGCTGCGAGGGCGAGGCTCCGCGCACGCCGAGTTGCGCCTGGGGCCCGTGGACGTGGTGGGCGAGGTGGACCTGCGCGACACGGACGCGCGCACGCTGCGCGGCAAGGAGCTCCCGGACTGGCTGCGTCCCCGGGTGCCCGAGCGCTTCGAGCGCGTGGCGGACCCGGACTTCTCTCCGGCGGAGTGGGGCGATGACTCGGTGTCGCTGACGCCGAACGCCTCCGAGGCCCGTCTGCGCGTCGAGGCCCGGCACGCGGAGCATGGCCGCGCGGGTCTTGGCACCTATCGCGCGCTGGTGCAGGACCGTGAGGTGGGCCGCTATCACCGTCCGCTCTTCGGTCCCTACGCGGAGCTGGCGACGTCGGCCGACGCGCGCGACGGAGCGCTCCGGGCCGGCGTGGACGCGTTCGGCGGAAGCCTCACCGACCCGACGCGAGGGCTCGCCGCGGTCCCCGCGCACGAGGAGCTCCGCGCCACGGGCGGCAGCCTCTACTACCTGGGCGCGGTGTCGGTGGCGGAGGGCTCGGAGCTGCTGCGCGTGGAGGTGCGCGACGGTGTCACGGGCCTGCCGCTGGCGGAGCGGCACCTGGTGCGAGGTCGCGACTACGACATCGACTACTTCGCGGGCCGCATCCTGCTGTCCCGGCCGCTGTCGTTCCTCGCGAGCGACACCTTCTTCCGGACGGACATGGTGACGCAGGCGCCGGAGCCGGTGCTCGTCGCGGACTACGCGGCGCTGCGCTCCATGGACACCGAGGACTCCGGCGGTGGTGAGCTGTGGGCCGAGTGGAAGGGCGCCCGCGTGGGGCTCGCCGCGGTGCGGGAGGGGCGCGGCGAGGGCCGTCCCTACACGCTCTACTCCGGCCGGGCCTCGGCGCGTGTCGGTGGCTACGCGCTGGAGGCGGAGGGGGCTTCCAGTCGCGGCTCCGCGGTGGACGCGGGGCTCTTCGGCGTCTCGGATGATGGCGGGCTGAGCTATCTGCGTCCGACGGGCGCCGTCGCGACGGGCGGCGAGGCGCTGGGCCTGCGGCTGCGCGGTCCGGGGTTCTCCGGCGATGGCTCCGTGGATGCGTCCTACCGCTGGCGCGCGCGGGGCTTCTCGGATGGCGCGCACCTGGACGCGGCGCGCTTCCAGCAACTGGCGCTGCGGGTGCGTCAGCCCCTGGGGCGACTGCGCCTGTCGCTGCTCGCGGATGGACGTCAGTCGGCGGACCCGCGCGAGCCCTTCGTCGACCATCCCTTCTCCGCGAGCACCGTCGGCGCGAGCGTGGGGTGGGAGGAGTCCGCCTGGGGCCTGAGCGTGGAGGCGCGCGACGCGCGCTTGAAGGCGGCCGAGGTCGTGGGGCAGGGCGAGGCGCTGACGGGAGGCCGCACCTCCGTGGGTGTCGCGGGCCGCTACCGGCTGCTCGAGGGACTGTGGCTCCAGGCGTCGCACCGGCAGAAGCTGGCGCTGCATGGCGCGGGGCCCGGACGGGTGGATGACACGTTCAGCGCGGCGGGCGTGGACGTGGCGCTGGGCCGCGACACGCGCGTGGACGTGCGCGGCGGCTGGGGGCCGGACCTGGGGCCCCGGGCCTGGGCCAACGTGGAGTCGCGTCGTGGCGCGGACGTGTACTACGGCGGCTACTCGGTGGACGTCGACGGGCCGGACTTCGGCGCGGGCCGGACGCTCACGGGCGCGCGCACGGAGCTGCCGGACAGCGGCACGGCGCTCTTCGTCGAGGAGGTGGGCCTGCATGATGCCTCCACCCTCCGCATGGCTCGCGCGGTGGGCTTCCAGAAGTCGGTGCTCGACGGCTTGAGCGTGGGCGCGCGCTATGAGCGCGGCGTGCGCAGCCTGCTGGACGTGGACCCGCCGCTGCGGCGCGACGCGGGAGGCGTCTTCGGCCAGCTGCTCCTGAGCCGGCTGCGACTGGAGGGCCGCTTCGAGCTGCGTCGCGAGAAGGGCACGCCGGAGCGGGGCGCGACCGAGGCCGTGGACCGGCTGCAGACGGTGGTGGCGCTGGCGGCGGAGGTGGAGCTGCTGCGCGACGTGACGGCCTCCGGCCGTGTGGACTTCGCGCGCACCGTCAACGACGACGCGCTGGAGGCCCGGCTGCTGGAGGGCTACGCGGCGCTGGCCTGGAGGCCCGGTCCGTGGCTGGTGGTGGCGCGCTACGGTGTCAGCCGCGAGCTGTTGCCGGGGACTCGGGCCGCGTTCGGAGACAGGGCGCTGCAGCTCCTCTCGCTGATGCCCGCGGTGCGCCTGGGTGACAGGTTCTCCGTCGCGGCCGGGCTGCACGCGGGGCGCAGTGAGCTGCGGGGCTCGTCGCGTTGGGTGTGGACCGGCACGGTGCGTCCGGCGGTCCGGGTGGTGGGGGGCGTGGAGGTGGCGGCGGAGGCGGCGCGCAGGACGGCCTCCCTGGACGGAGAGCGGCTGACGGCGGTGCGGGCGGAAGTGGCCTACCGGATGGATGAGCGACTCCGGATGGCCGTGGGGTACACACTGCTGGGCTTCAGCGGCTTGGGTCTGGCCACCGAGTCGTCGGAGAATCAGGACCGGCTCTACCTGCGGGCGGAGCTCGCCTACTAGGAGTCTCGCGTGCGCGCCGGCATCCTCATCTGTCTCTGCGTGGGAGTGTCCGCGGTCGCCTCCGCGGAATGGAAGGTGGGGCCCGGCGTGCCCGGAGAGCCCCGGGACGTGCGGGCCTGGGGCCATGAGCGCGTGGCCCTGGCGCACTCCACGGGCGCCGAGCTCTTCGAGAACGAGGCGCAGGTCGCCTTCCGCTTCCTGTCTCCCGCGGTGGGCACGTTGCTGACGTCCACGGGCTGCTTCGCCGGCGTGCACGCGAATGGAACCCTCTACGCGTACGACAGCTGCCTGCCCGACTCCAAGTTCATCCCCGAGATTCCCACCTCCACCGTGTTCGAGGTGCGCCGGGTGATGCAGACGCAGTCGGGGAGCAGCTACGCGGCCATCACCGTGGACACGAACGAAATCCTGGTGCTGGGCGCGACGCCGTCCGGCACCGGTGTGCTTCCCTGGAACACGCGCATCCTGCAGACGAGCCAGTTCAGGGCGACCTCGGTGATGGGGGTGACGGACACGGCGGGCGCGGTGCCGCACGCGCTCCTCCAGGTCGTCGGGCCGCCCAACCTCATCTACGTGCGCGGCGACCAGCGCCTGGCGGAGTTCAGCGTGCCCACCGCGCTGACGACGCTCCCGTTCCTGACGCTGGACCTCTTCGCCACGAGCGGTCCCCATCCCGTCGCGCTGCTGGGCAACGAGGACGGGCTCTTCCGGGGGCAGCTCACGTCGGGCGTGCCACCGAACGACACGTTCCAGCGCGTCACCCTGCATGGCTCGGGGCCGGTGAGCATCACGTCCGTGGACCTCACCACCGAGCAGGGCAGCGCGCGGGGGACGGGCTTCGGTCTGGCGGTGGGCGTCGACAGCAATGGGGAGCCGGTGGTCCTGGGCGCGGTGCCCACCGCGAGCGCGGCGGACTCGGGCACGACGTGGCGCATCCATCCCGCCTTCGCGGGCGCGTCGCTGCCCGTGTCGGCCCCGTTCAACCAGGTGTCCTGCGTGGACCCGACCTTCTGCGTGCTCACGCTGAGCAACATCGAGCCGAACGTCATCTACTACTCCAACGCCGCGGCGCCGGTGTTCGGCTCCTTCCCGGACCCGGTCCTCATCGACGAGCGCACCACGCGGACGCTGGACATCACCGCCACGGACCCCGACGGCGACGCGGTGCGCGTCTCCGTGGACGCGGCGCAGTCGACGCTGAACGTCAGCGCCACGCCTCGTCCGGACGCGGTGACGCTGACGCTCACCGCGCCCGAGGTCTGCGAGCCGACCACCACGCAGCTCACCGTCTTCGCCGCCGACGGCCTGGGCACGCATGACCGGCAGACCACGGTGAACGTGCGTGTCGAGAACACGGCGGGGCCCGCCACGCCGCGCGTGCAGCCCGCCCAGGCCTCGACGAGCGCGGGAGGCCCCTCGCGCGTCTTCACCGCGTCCCCCGGCGCGGGCTTGTGCGAGTCGGTGGACTACGTGTGGAGCTCGCCCCCGGGCCAGCCCGTCCTGGTGACCGAGGGCAACGGTGGCAGCGCCACCTTCGTGCCGCCGGAGTTTTTGTGCGCGGCCTCCGGCGCGCGCTACACGTACGAGGTCCGCGCGAGGGACCGGGGCCAGACGCCTTCGCCGCCCACGACGTTCAGCGTGGACGTGCAGCCCTGGGGCCGTCCCTCGGCGCCCTTCGCGCCGGACGCGGTCCGCCGGTTCACCTCGGGCGAGAGCGTGGAGGTGCGTCCGGACTTCCTGCATCCGTGCGCCGGCACGCAGGCGCTGCCCGAGGTGCAGACCGTGTGGCGGCTGGCGGACGGGAGCACCACCGTGCCTGCGGGGCTGACGGTGCGGGATGACGCTGGCGCCGCCGTCGACCTGTCCGCGCCCGTGACGGCGCGCGCGCTCCAGGTGTCGGCCGAGGGCTGCGCGAGCGCCTCGCTGACGTTCTCGGTGCGCAACCGCCTGTCGCTGCAGGACGGGACGGTGCTGGAGGGACCGGAGGCGTGGGTGAAGGTGGAGGCGGCGCCTGCGCCCGAGGACGTCTCCGCCGCGAGCCTGGACCTGTCGATGCAGCTGTCGGGTGGCCAGGACGCGGAGGCGCGGCTGGGCACGTCGCTGCGCTGCCCGGGCGTCCACGCGCTCAAGGCGCGCATGTTCCTGGAGTCCGCGTCCGGCGAGCCCCTCGCCTCGGACGTCGTCCCCGTGCCCGGGGTGTGGCGCTTCACGCTCCCGGCGGTCTGCTCGCAGACGCCCTTCACGGTGCGCGGCGAGCTGTTCTCGGACGGGCCCACGCCCGTCGAGGCGGGGCGCGCGCGAGAGACCTTCACGGCGCAGGCGCGCCCGGTCGCGCTGGGGGAGCTGGACGGTGAGGCGCTGGTGGCCCGGTGTGGCGAGGGCGCGACGGCGCGGCTCACCCAGGAGATTCCCGCCGACGCCTGCAGCGAGGTCAGCCTGTCGTGGTCGCGCGAGTCCGGCCCGGCCCTCACGCAGGAGTCCCTGTCGGGCCCGAGCGTCACGCTGAGCACGCGGGAGACGGGGCTGCAGGACCTGGTGGGCGAGTCCCTCACCCTGCGCGTCACCGCCAGCGCGAGCGGCGGCGGTCACGCGGATCGGGTGCACTCGGTGCCGATTGTCGCGGACCCCTTCGTGGACGTGCGCCATGAGACGGAGGCCGCCGCGGGACAGGAGACGGGCCTGGTGGGCGTGGTGGTGGCGCTGCGCAACACCACCGCGTGTGACGTGACGGGCCTGCGCTACGTCGAGCACGTCGAGGGCATGGACGTGGTGCCCGGCAGCGTGCGCGTGGCGGGACAGTCGCTCGCGGAGCAGGCGACGGAGGGCGGCTTCTCGGTGGAGGGCGTGTCGCTCCCGGCCCACGCGCAGCGCACGCTGACGTATGTGGCCCGGCCCCGGCTGTTGGGCTCGTCGCGCTTCAGCGGCGAGGTGTTCCTCAAGGGCGTCCCGGTGTCGGGGCCCCTGGACCGTGAGCCGCCGTCGTCCTGTGGTTGCTCGCAGGGCGGCTCGGGTGCGGCGCTATTCGGCCTGCTCGCGGTGGCTCGGCTGCTGCGCCGTCGCCGCGAGGGCTGACGGGGCGACTCAGAGCCCGAAGGAGATGCGGTGACGGCGGCTGGGCGTCTCCGGCCGCTCCTCCAGCACCCCGAGCAGCTCCAGGCCCCGCAGCGTGGCGAGGGCCTGTCGCTCCGACACGTCCACCAGCGCGAGCAAATCCTCCACCGTCTTGCTCCCGTCGGCGTACGCGAGCAGCAGGGCCTGTGGACCCTGCAGCTTCAGCTCGTGCAGGCCGTACGGCGGGTCGGCGGTGGGGAAGAGGCGACGTCCGGCGGACATGCGCTGGCGCAGCGCGACCAGCGTCTCCGTCTTCTCCACGCCCTCCAGGATCAAGTCCCCCGGGAAGACGGACAGCTTCACCAGGTCGGCACGCTGGGGGCGCATCGCGCTGAACCCGTACGCGCCCTCCGTCCAGGGGAAGGAGGACCAGAGCAGCTCGCGCACCTGCTCCTCGAGCAGCTGCTTGCGCCGGCCCGCGTCCAACAGGCCCAGGCGAATCATCGCCTCGCCCGTGCGCAGCCCCTGCTCCTTCGCGACGGTGGCGACCTCCGCGAGCCTCGCCTCGTCGAGCACGCCCCGGCGCACGCAGAAGCGGCCGAAGCGCTCATGGGCCAGGTTGGAGGCGGCGTACACGATGCGGCCGGACTCGAAGTAGACGACCTTGAGCACGGAGCCCTGGCGCAGCTTCAGCTCTCCATGGTGGCGCGACTCGTAATAGGCGTTGAGCAGCCGCGCGACGGACGTGTCCTTCAGGTCCCCCGCGAGCGACCACTCGGGCAGGGCGCGCCGGGCCTTCGCGGGCGCGGGCGTGAGGGACGCCTGCTCGCCGGACCACACCTTGCCCCGGTGGGCGAAGGGCAGGGGGAGCGCGGGCTCCTCGCTCTCCAGGCCGGGCAGCGGCGCGGAGTCGGGGATGGCCTGCATGGGCGAGCCCGCCTCCCCCGTGTCCTCCGGGGTGGGCATCAGCTCCTCCAGCACGATGAGGTCCACGTCGTCGAGCAGCACGTCCTGCGCGGCCGCCTCGTCCACGGGGGGCGGGGCGCGGGGCACGGGCTCGAAGCCGCCGGCCTTCTCCAGCGCCTCCAGGACCTGGATGAGCTCGAAGGGCTTCTCGAAGAAGCCCCGGGCGCCGTGAATCTGCACGGCCTCCTGCGCGAACCGGTCCCCCTTGTAGACGCCGCTCACCGCGATGGCGGGGATGCCATGGGCGCGCAGGGCGCCGAGCACCTCGCTGCCCCGGATGTCGGGCAAGAGCAGGTCCACCAGCGCCGCGTCCCAGCGCGTGCCCGGGCTGAGCGCCTCCAGGGCGGCCTCGCCCGTGTGCACGGCGCGCGCGTCATGGCCCCGGCCCTGGGCCGAGGAGACGATGAGGGAGGCCAGCTCGTGGTTGTCCTCGACGATGAGCAGTCGCGCCATGGGCGGGCGGACCATACCATCGGGCCCCATGAACGTTCAGGGCTTCCACCACGTGGCAATCCAGGCGAGGGACGTCGAGCGGGTGACGGCGTTCTACAGGGACTTGCTGGGCTTTCCCGAGCTCGCCCGGCATCCGAGGCCGGACGGCACCTTGCGGAGCATCTGGGTGGGCGTGCCCGGGGGCGGCTTCCTGGCCATCGAGGCGTCGAGCGGCGAGCCCGAGGGGCGCCCCTTCCGCCACGAGCACCCGGGCCTGCTCCTGCTGGCGTTCCGCATCGCCCGCTCGGAGCGGGAGGGTGTGGTGTCCGAGCTTACTCAGGCGGGCGTGACGCTGGAGCACCAGACGAAGTGGACGGTGTACGTGCGAGACCCGGAGGGCAATCGCGTCGCGCTCAGTCATCATCCAGAGGACTAGGCGAGGGAGGCGGCGTGCTTGCGGAGGGGGATGGGGCACGGCTACAAGCCCGACATGCGCCTGGGTGAACAGCTCCTGAAGGAAGGCCTCGTCACCGCCGAGGGACTCGAGGAGGCGCTCGAGGCCCAGGTGGTGCACGGCGGCCGGCTCGGGACGAACCTGGTGGAGCTGGGCCTGCTGTCCGAGCAGGACCTGGCGAAGACGCTGGGCGCGCTGCACAACGCCGCGTTCGCCTCCGGGGAGATGGTGCCGGACCCGAAGGCGCTGGAGCTGGTGCCGCCCAACCAGGCGGACGACAAGGAGCTGCTGCCCATGCGGGTGGACGCGACGCGGCTGAGCGTCGCGGTCGTCAACCCGCACGACTTCACGACGCTGGACGCGATTGCGTTCAAGACGGGCAAGCGCGTGGTGCCGGTGGTCATCCCCGAGTTCCGGATGAACCAGCTGCTGCGCCGCTACAGCAAGGCGTTCCGGCCCCTCCGGGCCATCGACATGAACGCGGTGCGGCCGCGCCCCAAGCCCGGCTCGCGGGAGGAGGTCGAGCTCGCGAAGTCGCGTGAGAAGCCGCCCGACCTGATGAGCGAGGAGGAGTTCCAGTCCCTCTACGCCCAGGCCCTGCGCGGCGGCGCGGACGGCGACGTCGACATCGAGGTCGGCGAGGAGGAGGTCATCACCGGCGTCGAGGTGCTAGAGGCGCCGCCGATGCCCGTGGCGCCGCCGCAGCGCCCCGTGGCGCAGCCTCCCGTGCAGATGGTGCAGCCTCCCGTGGCGCGGCCTCCGATGCAGGTGGCGCAGCCTCCGGCGCAGGTGGGCGTGCCGGTGGCGCAGCCTCCGATTCAGGTGGGCATGCCGGTGGCGCAGCCTCCGATGCAGGTGGCGCAGATGGCTCCCAGGCCGCCGGTGGTGCAGCCGCCCGTGGCCGCGGCGCCGCCGACGACGCCGCCTCCCGCGCCGCCGACGACGCCGCTGTCCTTCGCGGAGGCGCAGGCGGAGCTGTCGCGCAGCCTGGACCGCGAGGACGTGGCGCGCACGGTGCTGCGCTTCGCGATGGGCAAGTGGCGGCGCAACCTGCTGCTGTCGGTGCAGGGCAGCCTGGTGACGGGCTGGCACGGGATGGGCTCCGGCGTGCGCGAGTCGGCGGTGCGGCGCATCGGCGTGGCGCTGCGGGAGCAGAGCACGTTCCGGCTGGTGCGCGACACGCGCTCGCACTACGTGGGCCCGGTGCGCCGGGACGCGGCGATGGCCGTGTTCTACAAGCTGCTGGGCGGGGGCTTCCCGACGACGGCGGTCATCCTCCCGCTGCTGGTGCGGGGCAAGGTCGTGCACCTGCTCTACGTGGACAACGGCCCGGACCAGCTCACGCCGCCGGACGTGGGCGAGTTGATGATCCTCTCGCAGAGCGTGGGCCGCTCGTACGAGGCGATGATGCGTCGTCGCAAGAGCGCGTAGCGTCGCTCGGGATGAGCGAGACCGCGACGCGTGTTCGTGGTGGCCGCGAGATGGCGTCGTGAGAGGGCGCGCGCCGCGTCGGCATGACGGGTGCGGCGTCTCGGGAGCAAGGCTTGGAAGACGATGGCAACCACAAGACGCGGAGCGACCAGGCGCAGCTGCGCGCGCTCCTGGCCGCGATGGAGGCCGCCCACCAGGGTGACTTCTCGCGGCGCGTGCCCGTGTCGGGGACGCATCCGTTGCTGGACCGCATCGCGGAGACGTTCAACGCCGGGGCCGAGCGCTTCGTCCTGCTCACGCGCGAGGTGACCCGCGTCTCCCGAGAGGTGGGCGTGGAGGGTCGGCTGGGGAGCCTGGTCGACGTGCCGGATGCGTCGGGGGCGTGGCGGCAGCTGGTGGACGGCGTGAATGTGCTCGCCAGCAGCTTCACCGTGCAGGTGCGCGACCTCATCCGCGTCAGCGGCGCCGTGGCGCGGGGAGACCTGACGCAGACGCTGGAGGTGGATGTCCGGGGCGAGTCGCTGGAGCTGAAGACCCTCGTCAACACGATGGTGGAGCGGCTCACGGACTTCTCGCGGGAGGTGAACCGGGTGGCCCGGCAGGTGGGCGTGGAGGGGGCGAGCACGGACACGGGGGCCTCCGGCGTGTGGAAGGACCTGACGGACAACATGAGCTTCACGGAGAAGCTCGCGGTGGCGTCACGGCACAAGAGCGAGTTCCTGGCGAACATCAGCCACGAACTGCGCACGCCGCTCAACAGCCTGCTCATCCTGGCGAAGGTCCTCTCGGAGGACTCGGACCATCGGCTGGGGCCTCGCGAGGCGGAGTACGCCCGGACCATTCACGCCTCGGGCGTGGACCTGCTGGACCTCATCAACGACCTGCTGGACCTGTCGAAGGTGGAGGCGGGGAAGCTGGAGGTCGTCGCGGAGGAGGTCGCGCTGGCGGAGGTGAAATCGCTCGTCGAGCGGGACTTCGAGCACGTCGCGGACCAGAAGCGGTTGGGGTTCGGCGTGGTGTTGTCGGGTGGGCTGCCGCGCTCCCTGCGGACCGACTCGATGCGGCTGCGGCAGGTGCTGAGGAACCTGCTGTCGAACGCCTTCAAGTTCACGGACGTGGGGCGGGTGGAGCTTCGCGTCGCGCCAGTGGCGAAGGGGCTGTTCCACTTCGAGAGCGACGTGCTCAATCGCGCCGAGGCGGTGCTGGCGTTCAGCGTGGCGGACACGGGAATCGGCATTCCGCAGGACAAGCTGCAGCGCATCTTCGAGGCCTTCCAGCAGGCGGAGGCGGACACGAGCCGCAAGTACGGCGGCACGGGGCTGGGCCTGTCCATCAGTCGGGAGCTGGCGCGCCTGTTGGGCGGAGAGCTGCAGGTCGCGAGTGAGTTGGGGCGCGGCAGCACGTTCACGCTCTATCTGCCGGACGTCTACGTGGGCGTGGAGGTCGGGGGGCGCGACGCGGTGGTCGAGGCGGGCGTCGGCTCGCCGCTTCAGCTGGAGGCGATGGAGTTGTCGGCGACGGACTTCGCCGGGGGCTCCCGGGAGGATGCGGAGTCGGAGGTGGCTGGGTGGGAGCCGGTGGACTCGCGTGAGGCGCTGATGCGTCAGGAGGCCTTGCTCGAGCGGCCCACGCGGCACCGGGTCCTCGTCGTGGACGACAACATCCGGGAGGTGTTCTCGCTCATCAGCGTCCTCGAGTCTCGAGGGCTGGAGAGCTTCCACGCGGAGAGCATGGGGGAGGCCCTGCGCGTCCTGTGGGACTCGCCCGAGGTGGATGGGGTGCTGCTGCTCGTGCCCATGACGGACGCGGGCTACGACGTCCTGCGGACGATGCGGAAGGACGCGCGCTTCGGAGCGCTGCCCATCGTCGTCGTCACGTCGCAGCTGACCGACGAGGAGCGGGGACGGTGCCTCGCCGCCGGCGCGAGCGACTACCTGGCCCGCCCCGTGGATGCCCACCGCATCATGGAGTTGCTGAAGCTGGAGCCGCGTCCGGGCAAATCGTGAGCGGCGTGGCCTGCGTCGCGATGCCCCCACCGGTTCGCCGCGCGCCGGAGCTGCCCGCGCGCGGGCTCGGTGGGGACCTCGGGTGCATCACTCCTCGGGCGGCGCCTCGAAGTCGACGTCGAACGAGATGCGCTGGCCGGGCTCGACCTTGAAGGTCTTCTGCCAGCGCGCCCCGTTCGCGATGACGAGGAGCTGGTGGGTGCCCTCGTAGACGTCCTGCTCCTCGACCGGCGCGGCGCCGATGAGCCGTCCATCGAGGGTGACGATGGCGTCCTTCGGCGCGCGCACGTTGAGGAAGGCCTTGTTCAGGTAGAGCTGCTGCGCGTTGCGCCCGTTCGCGGGGATGGTGAACGTGCGTGACAGCTGGATGCCGAGCACCGCGTTGGTCAGCGTGAACACGTGACGTCCCGCCGGAAGCGACACGCTCAGCGGCGTGCGCCCGAGGAAGCCGCCCGGATAGGACACGTCCACGCGCGGGTCGACGGTGAGGTCCAGGTAGCCCATCGCGATGGCCTGGGCGCCCGCGTCCGTTCCCGCATCCGTTCCCGCGTCGCCGTCCACTGCCGCCTGCGCCACGGTGGCGGGGCCGGCGTCCTCCAGCGAGGCCTCCACCTGCGTGGGCAGCCGCTGGACGATGACCGCCGCGCCCGCGAGCGCCAGCGCGGAGCCGACACCCACGATGGCGAGCCAGCCGCGCGAGGACTTCCTCGGCGCCGCCGCGCCCGGAGGCACGGGGCCCGCCGCGGTGGCGGTCGCGGGCTGGGTCGACGAACCCTGCGCGCTCGTCGCCACCGGCTGCCGCGAAGGTGCGCCGACGACCGGAGCGCTGCCCGTGCTCTCGGAGGACTTCGTCACCACGGCCGTGGGCTCGGGGGACTTCGCGGCCACGGCCGTGCTGTCCGTGGGCTCGCCCGCCTTCGTGGCCACGGCCGTGCTGCCCGTGGGCTCGGGGGACTTCGCGGCCACGGCCGTGCTGCCCGTGACTTCAGCGGCCGCGCTGACCGTGGGCGCGCTTCCAGTGGCCTCGGCGGCGGCGGGGGACGAGCTGCTCGCGGGAGCCGAGGCCGGGCCCTCCGTGCTCACGGCCTGGGCCGCGCTCGTCGCAGCCGTGCTCGCGGGCTCCTTCGCCCCCTGCGCGGAGGAGGGCTCGGCGATCTGCACCTCGCTGCTTCCCCCCGACACGGCGGCCAGGATGGACAGCTGGCCCTGCATCGCCGGCCAGACCTTCGGGATGATGGAGGCGGGCAGGGCGCCGGTGGCGAGGAACTCCGCCACGGCCGGGGGCGGCACGCCCGTCTTCTGCAGCACGTCCGCGATGCCCGCGTCGATGACCCGGCGCCGCGCCGCGCGGGCCTCGTTCTCCGGCGGGAAGAGCTTGGCCAGGTAGTCGGCGAGCAGCGTGTGCGCGGGCAGCGTGCCCACGGCCTCGACGATGGCCTCGCGGAAGGCGTGCGCGGAGGCGTACCGGTCATACGCGCGCTTCGCCGTCGCCTTGCGCACCACCGCGTCCAGCTTCAGCGGCACGTCCTGGGACATCGTCGGCAGCGTGCGCGTGAGCGTCGCCTTGTCCGGGTCCGCGTTGTCCTTGAAGGGCATCTTCCCGGAGAGGCACTCGTGCAGCACGAGCCCCAACAGGAACACGTCCGACTGGACGTTCACCGCCTCGCGTCCGCCGAGCAGCTGCTCCGGAGCGCTGTACGCGCGGCGGTTCTTCACTCGCTTGCCGTCGCGCTCGCGCGGGGCCACGCTCAGCGCGCCGTAGCCCGTCACCTTCGTCAGGCCGCTGAAGGAGACCATCAGCGTCTCGGGCCGCACGTCGCCGTGCACCAGCGGCGTGCCGTCGTCGTTACCGGCCATGTGCGCGTAGTGCAGGCCCGTGGCCGCGTCGGCCGCCACCAGCGCGGCCAGGGGCGGCGGCAGGCGCGGGCTCGCCTCCAGCACGCGACGCAGGGGCTCGCCATCGGCGAACTCGGTGACGCGGGCCAGCCCTCCGTCCTGGGCCGCGAGGCTGTGGACGCGGAGGATGTTCGGGTGCTCGAAGACGAGCGCCCGGCTCGTCTCTCGTGTCAGCTTCGCCGTCAGCTCGGGGCTCTGGACCACCTCCTGGGGCGCCCAGATGAGGACGACAGGACGAGGAGGCAATCCATCTTCCAGGGCGAGCCCCAGGAAGGCTCGGGAGCCCGCCCCGGCGAGCAAGGGTCCAAGGGACAGGTAGCGCACGGTGCTCATGGGGCACGCATGCTAGTGCGAGATGCGCGCCCTTCGAAATCCGAGGAACCCGAACCCCCGCTCGGTCGGAGGACAGCCCTACAGGCTCTGCCCCGTGTCCTGCTCGAAGGGCAGGGTGATGTGATAGCCGTAACGGCCCCGTCTCACGAGCAACAGGACGCTACGTCCGCGACGCGCGGTGAGCAGGGCCTCCTTGAAGGCATCCGCCGTCGTCACCGGCTGATTGTTCACCCGGAGGATGGTGTCCCCGGGCTCCAGTCCCACCTCCGCGGCCGCCGAACCCCCTCTCACGCCCGACAACATCAGCACGCCCCGGCTCTCCTTCACCCGCAGTCCCAGCCTGTCCCAGGCGAGCGCCTCCACCATGCGCGCGGGGAACTCGGAGGGGGTGACCTGGACGGTGCGCGAGGCGCCTTCACGGAACAGCACCAGCGCGAAGGCGGAGCGGGCGGGGTAGCCGCGCACGCGGGTGTCGAAGTCCTCGGCGTCCTGGATGCGCGAGCCGCCCAGCTCCGCGACGATGTCCCCGCGCCGCACGCCGGCCTGGGCCGCGGGGCTGCCGTCCTCCACGGCCGTCACCAGCGCGCCGTAGGAGCGGTCCCACCCGAGCTGTCGGGCCGCGCGCGGCGTCAGGTCCACCGCATCCATTCCCACCCACGCCGGCCGCAGCTTCCCGAAGCGGGTGAGCTCATCGACGATGCGGCGGACCTTGTCGGCGGGGATGGCGAAGCCGATGCCCTGCGCTCCGCCGCCGAAGATGGCGGTGTTGATGCCGATGATTTCGCCGTCCACGTTGAGCAGCGGCCCGCCCGAGTTGCCGGGGTTGATGGCCGCGTCCGTCTGGACGAAGTCGTTGTACACGCGGTTGTCGGCGCGGAAGGTGCGCCCCGTCGCGGACACCACGCCCGCCGTCACCGTCTTGCTCAGGCCGAACGGGCTGCCGATGGCGACCACCGTCTCGCCAATCATGAGGTCGGAGCTGATGCCCAGCTTCGCGATGGGCAGCGGCTCCTTCGTCGTCACCTTGAGCACGGCCAGGTCGTTGTTGGCGTCGCTGCCGATGACCTCCGCGTCGAGCGAGCGCCCATCCGCGAGCACCACGTGGATGGTGGACGCGCCCCGGATGACGTGGTCGTTGGTGACGATGATGCCCGTCGGGTCGATGATGACGCCGCTGCCCAGGCCTTGAATCTTCTGTCGCCCGCGCTCGCCGCGCTCACCCCCGAAGCCGCCGAAGAACTCCTCCAGCGGGGAGCGGCGGCGGAAGCGCGCCTCCACCTCCTGCTCGGTGCCGATGTAGACGACGGCCGGTGAGACCTTCTGGACGACCTCCACGACGGCGTCGCGCCGCCGGGCCAGGTCCGCGCTCGCGCTTCCCGTGGCGATGAGCGCCGCCAGCAGGGTTGCCCACCTCATGACTCCACCCTTCATGTCACCCTCCGTGGGCCTCCAGCGAATTGTCCGGCGAAGGACAGGTGGACTGTCGGGAAGCCGGCGTCATTCCCACGATTCGCTGGAGGCGGTGCTGCGCCTTTCATAAACCACTCCGCACGTCCGTGAACGATTGCATCTCCGGGTGGTGGCCGTTCCCCGAGGATTCTCGCTTCATCCAAGGGGCAGGCCGAGTCCTGGCGGCGTGGCTTGGGGGCCACGCTGGTGCGGAGGAGCGGAAGCATGAGTCTGGTCCTGGTCGCGGATGATGAGCCCGCGGTGCTGGAGGTCCTCAGTCAGGTGGTCGAGGACCTGGGTCACGATGTGGTGAAGGCTCGCGATGGCGAGGAGGCCCTGGCCCTGGCCCGGACGCGTCGCCCACATCTGGTGGTGACGGACCACATGATGCCGCGCCTGAGCGGGGTGGAGCTCTGCCGCCGGCTCAAGCGCGACCCGGACCTGCACGGTGTGCCCGTCATCCTGCTGAGCGCGGTGTTGCCGCAGGGGGCGCCGGAGGCGGACGCGTTCCTCCACAAGCCGTTCGAAATCACCGACTTCGAGGCGCTCATCCACAAGTCGCTGGTGGACGCGCCGAAGGGGGCGGCGGTGGG